>CAYFHZ010000192.1:0-6145 GCA_964342535.1 uncultured Bacteriovoracaceae bacterium
CATAAGTGTTGTTTTAAATCCAAACATTTTAGCAAAAATTTGACTGAGGTGAATAGGATTGAAATCACCAGTGAGCATAGCAAAGTCTTTTGCATTTTTGGTAGTAAAAGAATGAGGTATAAGGTAGTGAAACTGCTTTTTTTCTTGGTGAGCAGTTTTCTTTTGTCTTGAGCTTTTCAAAGGAATAGTTGCAAAAATTTTGGCAGTTAAAAGCCTTGATTTTGTTTCACTTAGACAATGAACTTCTTGGGTTATTTTAATTTTACTATCCTCTTTGAGTGGAGGATGAACTCTATAATCAACAAAAAAATTACCTCGAGGAATATGATCAAATACTTCAAGCTCACAACCTTGATTTAAAATTCGATGGAGAGGTAGATTGAGTTGTTTGAGAAGGTTAAATAGTGGAGGAAAGCTCCATAATGGAAAAAGGTGTGGTGCCACATTTTTTCTATATTTAAAATCCTTGTCAATAAAACTATGAAAGGCATCAACAATGAGTTCTTTAGGCTGTGCCTTTGAATGACTCTCTAAAATATGACTTTGAGTCCCAGTTGAGGTTGTTTTTTTTAATGCTCCTAAACTTGTTTTTAATAATACCTTAATAGCATCTGTTTGATAGCAAATTAATGGTAGTCTCATGATGTATCCTCTCATTAGAAAATCATATAATTAGATTCCTCTTTGTGGCAATATTGCCTTCCATTAATCACTATACACTAACAAAAGCCTAACATAGTTTTAACAATCAAAAAGCTAAAGATATGTTTAGAATAATGAGAAGAGAGGGGTATATGAATCTAGAATTTGAAACAACAGAAAATATATTTGGTCATTATTCGTATTCACAAGAAGTATCAGATATTGATTTTTTAAAATCAATAGTCATGTTGGATTCACAGTCTCGTAATATTCAAGGGGTTGAAAAACTCCAGTTATTAATGGGGGATAAGTTTCAAAATATTGGTTTTGATGTTCAATATATTCAAAATCCGTTAGGAGTAAGTGCTCCCTTAGTAATTGCAGAAAGACTAGGTGAGACATCTGAATTTATAACTTTTATTACACACTCAGATACAGTTACAAGACCAGAAAAAGTGCCATTTATCATAGATGAAGTTCAAGATCGTGTTTATGGAGCAGGTGTTGCTGATGATAAAGCAGGGTTGATAATGACCTACTCTGTGTTAGAGGAAATTTTAAAAGAAGTAAGTTTAAAGCATAGTTTAAGAGTTATTATATCTCCAAATGAAGAACTTGGTTCAATTGGTTTTCATGAAATTTTTAAACGTTTGGGAGAAGAATCTACATATTTGATAGGTATGGAACCAGCACAGGCTGATGGTACAATTATTTCATCTCGGAATGGAAATCGGTGGTATCAACTACAAATCAAAGGTATTGCTGCTCATGCAGGTAGATTTGGGGAAAGCCACTTAAATGCAACTCATGAAATGGCACGAATAATAAACTCACTATCTCATTTAAGTAATGATCATGAAAAAATGCGCATTAATTTTAGTTCATTAAAATCAAATTTTGATAGTTATAATACAATTTGTGGTGGAATACAGGCAAAAATTGATATGAGGTTTGATTGTTTCAATAAAAGAAACTTCCTACACGATTCCTTTGATAAAATCTTAAGTGAGGAGCAAGTAACGTGTCAGCAAACAGGGAATCTGCCACTTTCATTTTATTCGATTGAAGATGATTGTCCTCCTATGCCAGCTGTTAATAATGGACAGTTACAGGAAATTATTTTAAAAAATATTGCACTTCAAGGAAATGAGGTAAATGCTGTACACTCAGGAGGAGCAGCAGATATTAATTATTTATCTAATCCTAGTAATCAAGGACTGGATGGACTCTCAGCAATTGGTGGAAATCTCCATACAAAGGATGAATATATAGTCTTAAGTTCATATTATGAGCGTCGAGAAAGCCTTCTTAAAAGTTTAAAAGAGCTAGATAGAAGAATTGATATATGCTAAAAAGATAGAATGATCGTCACTGGCCTTTTTAAATTACTTATATTTGTGTTCTTTCTTGTAATGTATTTTATTACAACACTTCCGCTTCTTCCTTTTTTTTATCTTCGTCCTTTTAAAATAAGAAAAATTTTAAATTTTATTGTTCATTTTTATTCTCGGATAGTCTTGTTTTTCTTAAATGTCCATGTTCAGTGGAATATCAAAGAATCACTTCCGCATTCAGGTAAGTTAATCGTATCAAATCATTTGAGCTATATGGATATTTTAGTGTTGGCATCAAGAATTCCAAGTTCATTTGTGACTTCAACAGAGATGAAAGAAACTTTCGGGTTAGGACATATATGTATCCTCGCCGGATGTGTTTTTGTAAATCGAAAAAATAAAAAAAATATACATCAAGAAGTTAGAGAAATAACAGACGCTTTGAAAAGTAATATTAATGTGATTGTTTTTCCAGAGGCAACAAGTACTAACGGAGAAGAGGTGATACGTTTTAGAAGGCCATTGTTTCAGTCAGCAATTGATGCCGGCCAAAATGTATCTCCAATTACCTTGAATTATCAACAAGTAAATAATGTGAAAGTAAGTTTACAAAATAGAGATTCAGTTTTTTGGTATGGTGATATGACTTTTTTTGATCATTTTTGGAATTTTCTGAAGTTAAAAAGAGTAGATGTAAGGGTGTCTATTGATACTGAGCTTATGATTGGCTCTTTTGCAGATACGATTTCTTTATCTACAGCATCTTATGATATTGTGAAAAGTTCTTACGACCCTGTACAGAGCTAAGCCAAAATGTTTACATTATATATATATGAATATAAGACCTTTAAATATTTATTGTGAAAGACTATCAGCTGATTTTTGGGCTGAGCCAACTAATGCTCTAACGAATATATTTATTTTTCTTGGTGGGTTTTTAAGTCTGATGCTTATTAATAAACTTCCTAAAACTTCTATGAGAACACATGGGAGAGTGGCTGCTGCTTTTGCTATCATTACATCTTTTGGAAGTTTTTTATTTCATACAAGAGCAAATACATTGACGGTATGGTTAGATATAGCACCTATTTCTTTTTTTGAAATTGCAGTGATTAATTTCTATCTCCTTTTTATTTTTAAAAAATCAAAAGCATTTAGAATTCCTTTTCTCATTGCTTTTATTGTTATTTCCATCGGATTAGAAATAAGTCCGGCCAAGCAGTTTCTCAATCGATCTTTGACTTATTTTCCAAGTTTGATTTTACTGGGAGCTTTTTCGTACCTTCTTTATAAAGACAGGATTCTTAATGTTGCAAAATGGACTTTTTTGGGACTACTTTCTTTTTGCTCAAGTCTAACAGCTAGAACTCTTGATATGCAAGTATGTGATGCCTTTCCTCTTGGAACACATTTTTTATGGCACACATTAAACGGTCTTGTGATTTTTTCACTATTGTACGCAATGGTTTTATTTATGAGAAGGCAAGCCTCTTAGGGAAGCTTGCCTTGAGTATTATGAATTTAAAAATTCTTTAACGGTATCGGAAACTAGTTTTACGTCTTCTCGCGTAAGGAATGGATGCATCGGAAGACAAATTGTTTTGTGTGCAAAAGTAATAGCATTTTCTTTTTCACCCGGAACGTCTTTTAAAGGAGCTTCCTCTGGCATAGCTTTTTCATAAAATAGAGCAGATCCAATTGATTTCGCTCCAAGGAATTCCTTAAGAGCATATTTTTTCTCTTGAGTTTCTAGTCTTACTGGAAAGAGATGCCATGAAGATGTTTTAGTATAACTTTGAGGTACAAGTTCTAAACCAGCTGTGCCTTTTAATTCTTCAAAATACCAAGCAGCAATATTTTTTCTATTTTCATTTTGCTCATCATATTTATCAAGCTTTAATTCAAGAACTGCGGCTTGTAAATGATCACATCTTGAGTTTCTTCCAATAAGCTTATGTCCATTGGGACTACGGCCATGATTTCTTATACTTTGTATTTCTTCAGATAAGGTATCATCATTGCATAAAATAGCTCCAGCATCTCCAAATGCTCCTAAATTTTTTGTTGGATAGAAAGAGTAGGTTACAAGGTTTCCACTTGATCCAATTGGTTTTCCATTAGTATAAAAACCACCTGCAGCTTGCGCTCCATCTTCTACAATTTTTATTCCTTTAGGTCCACAAACTCGATTAAGAGCTTCTATGTCTGCGGCCATACCATAGATGTGGACACAGATAACAGCTTTTACTTCTGGATATTTTTCAATTGTTCTTTCTAGAGAATTAGGACAAATAAGACCTGTTTCTGGGATGACATCTACAAATACTGGAGTGGCACCAACATTGTAAACACATTCAGCAGTTGCGTAAAAAGAAATAGCAGATATGGCCACTAAATCTCCTTTGCCAACCCCGTATGCTTGAAGTGCAATCTCTAATGCATCTGTTCCATTCGCCACAAGATCGCAATGCTTAGCTTGTTGCATTTTCGCAAAACGCTCTTCAAATTTTTTGTTGTATTCACCTTCTACAAAGGCATTCTTTGAAACAATTTCTCCAAAGCGTGACATAATAGCAGTTTGAAGTTCTTCGTCATGTAATCTGCTGAAATTATAAAAACCAATGGCCATAAATATTCCTTTTGTTTTTTAAAAACATTTTAAAGAATAATATAACATTCTAACAAAGGTTAAGGAAGATATCTTATTTGAAAAAAGTAAGACCTTGATTAGATCTTACTTTTTACTTGAGTTTATTAGTTGCTCTATAATTAGAGCTGCTTTTTTTTGGTTCTTTGTATCCTCAAGAAGCTTCTTAATTTGCTCTTGATAGAGTTTTACCATTTTTTTTTCTTCTACTAAATTACCTGTTGAGTCATTTTTTTTGACTAAAGACTCTGTCTTTTCATTTGGGTAGTAATCTTTAAATTTTTTTGCGCTGGACATGGCAAATATTAAACAGCATTAGCCTGATATCTTGGGTGTGTTGCAACCTTTTTCATATGGTCTTCAATAACTTCAAAGAGTTCTAATTTAGTACTTTTTGGATCCATACCATCTGGCATAGCTGAATAAACAATTTCATTATTTACTTCTGTGAAAATGTACCAAGTTTGACCTAATTTTTGAAAAAGAACTTCTTTTGTGATTTCGCTAGTTGTTTTAGACATCATACCCTCCTAGTAAATTGGTGCCTCTAATAACTAGCTTATCGAGCGAAAAAATAGGGAGTTTAGAAAAAAAGATTAATCCTTGTATGAGGGAAAATTTTGCCCCTAATAATCAATCTTTAGTCCTAGAAAGGCCATGGTTTCAACTCTAGCTTTTTGGTCATAACTTTCACTACCATTCGAATACCAAAAATCCTCATTACTTCCTGAAGAGAGGGAGTCATAAGTACGTGGTAGATGCCACTTTGCATTTACTCCTAATACAAAGTCAAGAGGACCAATGGCATTAATTCTTTGATAATTTAAACCTGTATGAATATGGAAGCCATATTGAGAAAAATATCTACGTTGATCTTTGTCATCGTCTTTAATGGTCACTTTCATTTGATCTAGTAGGTGATATTGTAAACTGATAAAACTTGTAATCCCATTATTCTTGTTTTGATAGAGATCATAGATACCTATAGGGCCAGCAGAGATTCTAAGGTTTTCTTGCTGAGCTTTGTAGTCATTGAGTAGGTAATTGACAGTGGAGAGATGTGTCGCAACCAGTACTCCGAAATAAAAACGCTGATTATCAACTAGCTTAGGTTTCTTAGTATAGATAAAGCTAAACTCTTTACTAAGAAGAGGTTCAGTATCTATTGTTTCACTCTTGAATGGATAGCTTTGAAAATTCGCATTACCAAAGGCCATATTGAGTTGGCCACGATATCCAGTATCTTTATAGAAGGGATAATTTTTGTCTAATGGCTCTTCAAGTCTATAGTCTGTTGGGCCATACTCATTTTCTTGATAGCTAAACTCTCTTTCATCTTCAAAATAGACTCGTACATGCTTTTTTAAAATATATGCTTCATTTCCATTTCTTGAAATGGTTTTATAATATTCACTTGCAGCACCGTAGGCTTCAATTTCTTTTATTTGTCCGGGTAATTGGTAAACTTCATTATTAATAGGTTTATAGGTATTTTGAGAGTGAATAAATATATTATCACCCT
>CAYFHZ010000193.1:0-6129 GCA_964342535.1 uncultured Bacteriovoracaceae bacterium
AATATAAAATCTGCTGGTACAATTTAGTGTTTATGTTTTGAATGTCCCATAACTTTTTTTACAGGAAGTTCAATCGGTAACTCAAGGCCATTATCAAATACAAGTGTCATTTTCATTTTTTGGTCTAAAACAAGTGGGTTCTTTAAATTGATAAGCATAATATGTAACCCACCTGGTTTTAACTCAAGTGTACTTTGTGCTTTTAACTCCATAGAAGATACTTGACGCATTTTCATCATACCACCCTCCATCGTATGAGTATGAAGTTCATATCTTTCAGCATCTTCACCTTTTACACTTACAAGCTTTAAATCTTTATCTGTGTGGTTCATAAGATTCATAAAAGCACCTGTAACTTTTGATGTTTTAGGTAAAAACCTAATATGTCCTCCATGAAGCATAACATCAGCAGCAAATAGCTGAGTCGTCATAAATAATAAAACCGTCAATAAAACTTTCATTTGTTCTCCTTTAATATCCTTTGAACTGATAAAATAATTTGTGGCGCAGGTGTTCCATATGTAATCACCTCTTCTAATCTTCCTTTATAGACAATAAAACTTTGAGTTGAATGATCGACATTATACTCATTGCCTTTTGGATCTTGATTTTTAGTAAAATGCTTAGCGTACTGAACACGATATAAATCTGCAATTTTTTTAACATCTTCCTCAGAGGAGGTTGCTCCAAAGACTTTCGGATGAAAAAAACTTGCATATTCTTTTAGTCTCTCTAATGTATCTCTTTGAGGATCAACTGATATGAACAAAGACTCAACTTGTGAAAGTTCTTCTTTAGATAACCCAGACAACACATTCCCCATAGTAGCGAGAGTAGTAGGACAAATATCTGGACAATATGTGTAGCCAAAACTTAGAAGAACTACCGGACCTCGTTTTGATAAATGATAAGGGCCATCTGTACTAGGTAAATTAAAATCTCCCCCTTTTGGCATTTTAGATAATTCAACTTTATTATCAAAACAGCTTATAAAAAGTATAAATAATATGAGGTATTTCATTCTTTCTCCGTTTTTATTTTGAAAACAACAGAGTATTCTTTTTGCTGAAAATTTATTAAGTACGTCAGTTGCCAGTGCATATAATCACTAGTACATGCTGGCATATAAATCTGTTGTTTAAATAAATGTTTATTCTCTACATCTTTAAGTATGGGACGATTATATCCCATATCCATCTCAATTCCTTTCAAGTCTAATTGAATTGTGTCTAAACTATGCTTATTTGCATCTACAATCGTATATATCCTTTGATTCATAATCACTGGTCTTGGACTTAATTCAAAAGTAATTTCTTTTCCGTATGGCATAAGCACAGTACAAGGTTTTTCTTGTAAATTACAATCTTGGATATAAAGTTGAGCAGTATCAACACCATATTGCTTAAAGATCAAACTCAAAACAATAAGTCCCAAAAAAAGAATACCACTCATTAAATATATCTTTTTTTTCATGGGACTATCCTTACTATGATTTGAACTAGAAGTACTAAAGCAGCAAAGATAAAAATACCACCACCAATATAGGGTCTTTTTTGAATAAAAGGAGCAATATATCTTTTAAGAAACCAAGGAGCTGCAAGTAAAACGGGTATTCCTCCTAGCCAAAATGAAAACATCATTGCTGCACTCATAAATGGATTATTAGTCGTTAAAGTTCCCAGTACAACTCCATATAACCATCCACAGGGTAAGCTAAAAGAAAAAAAACCTATAAGTAGTGGACCTACAATACTTTTTTGTTTCATTTCTAAAGATAAAGAAAATAACTTATTAAATATTTTAGGAAGTTCTAAATGAAATCCTTTTCCACTTATAGATCGAACGCCCATGAGAAAAAAAATAATCACCAAACTCAGAGGTGAGATGATGGCGATCCAGGAATGAGGGAAGTATCCAACGATTTGTGTACTGAGAATCCCTGCAATGAACCCCAGTAGGATATAACCGAGTAGCCTTCCAAGGTGATAGAAAATTAAACTATCTAAGTTTTTTCCGATTAATAAAGCGATTGGTCCACACATTCCGACACAATGTAAACTTCCTAAAAAACTTGAAAGAAATACAGATGATAAAATGATCATAATCTGGGGAGTCACTAATTCCATGGTAAGCAGTATAGCTGTATTTTTATAGGATTAAAATGACTATAATAGTATTAAACGTGACTTGGATCAGGTAAGAGTCGCTCCTCTATGACTATATGCGAAATTTTATAATTTTTTTAAATTTTATCACGACAAAAATCCGCACCTTGTTTTGAGTTATTGTATACAATAATTTCACAGGCATGTGCATTTGGAGCAATTTGCCAAATATGTAAATCTGCTATTTTGATACTCGAGTTATAAGCAAATATAGCTTCAATATCTTCTTTTTTAAAGTACTTGGATTCACCATCAAGTACTCCCCCTAAGGGAATTAACTTACCAGCACCAAAACTAAACTTATTACTCCATTTATCTGAACTCGCAAAGTAATATGAAAAAAATGAAATTAACAATGCCCCTACATGCGTTCCCATATGCCAGCCATCTGCAAGTAATGCCATTGGGCCAGAAATCATACCAAAATAAATTTCAGCAAACATTGTTATGGCCGTGAGGATTATAACTCTCAATGTTCTTTTTTGGTATTTTCCAACTTGAGAATTTTTCTTAACAAAATTGTGTTTATGACCTAGTTCATTTTCCTCTTATTTTATCGCAAAAATCACTTACGAGACCAATAACACTATTCATAAGGGATTCATCATGACTTACTTTAACATGACGAACTTGTTTTATTTTTTCAACTGCAGCTGGAGATACTTCTTTCATGGCAGCTTTACTTAATTTTTTATAAAGCTCATTTTCACTTTCAGCTAGGTCTCCATCAACATGAGAAACCATTTTTAAAATATGTATAACAAATGAAGCTTCATAAGGATCTTCAATTAACTCAAACTCTTGTTCGAAATTTTCAGGTGGGGAGTGTAATACCTTTAACAGTTCTGATATTTGCTCTTCACTAAAACCAAGTAATTTATTTCGAGTTAAGGTCGCAATTTTTTCTTCAAACCATTTCTCTTCTTCTAAAGTCACCTTGCCATCAATATGAATCGTTGATAGCGCAAGTTTCCACATTTTGAATTTATCTTTAATCATATATTTTCCTTTATTTAGTAGTTTGCTTTATTTTAACTCAATTCTCAAGCTTGATAAACTTTGCTAAATCCCGACATTTTAAGTACATTAAAAAAAATGAACATAAGCTCGAAAGAAATACTTTATATGGCCATTGGACTAACTTGTTTAAGCCCATGGATCAATTCTGCTGCCGCACTTATAATGGGAATGGTCTTTAGTACGATACTCGGAAATCCTTTTAAAAAATCTTCACTCATTTCAAAAAAACTACTTTCCTATTCTGTTATTGGTCTTGGTGCGGGGATGAATTTACAAGAAGTGGCAAAAGCAGGGTTAAGTGGAGCTGGTTTTACATTTATCAGTATCTTATTTGTTTTTTTGGTTGGACTTTTTCTTACTAAATTATTTAAAACTCAATTGATTACAAGTTTACTTATTATTATCGGAACTGCTATTTGTGGAGGGAGTGCTATTGCTGCAGCCTCACCAGTTCTCAAAGCAAAAGATGAAGACATATCTATGTCCTTAGGTGTCGTTTTTATCTTAAATGCAATGGCACTGCTGATCTTTCCAACGATTGGCCATTACTTTGATTTGTCTCAACAACAATTTGGCCTTTGGAGCGCACTGGCCATTCACGATACAAGCTCGGTAGTGGGGGCCACACTTATTTATGGTGACCAAGCCCTAAAACTTGGAACAACCATTAAACTAACTCGAGCTTTATGGATTCTGCCTTTAACCTTTCTACTCTCCTATTTCTATCATCGTTTTAGTAAAAATTCTGAAACAGCTAGTAAACCTAAAAGGCCATGGTTTATACTCGGTTTTATAATCATGTCAGCTTTATGTACTTGGCTGCCACAAATGATTGATGCTTCCAGTATGATTGTATCTATTTCCAAAAAAGTTTTAGTTTTAACACTCTTTCTAATTGGTTCTGGAATAAATCTTTCTCAAATTAAATCTGTCGGACCACGTCCTTTTTTAATGGCCATAAGCCTTTGGCTAATTGTGTCTTTATTTAGCTTTATTGTTATATCAAACTTATCTGTGGAAAATATGCTCTTAAAGGAGATTATATGAAGTTTTTAATAAGTATCTTTACCGTTTTGTTTTGTATCACCACTTATGCAAATGATGGCATCTTTAGCTACACATTGAAGGATGCTAAGGGAGAGGATTACTCTTTTTCTAAACTGAAAGGTAAACCATTTGTTTTGGTAAATATTGCCACAAAATGTGGATTTACAGGACAACTAGACGACTTGGAAGTTGTTTATAACAAGTATAAGGATAAAGGACTTATCATAGTAGGTATTCCATCAAACGATTTTATGGGACAAACACCAGAAAGTAATGAAAAAGTTGCTGAGTTCTGTAGACTTAAATACGGAGTCAAGTTTCCAGTCATGAGTAAAATAGTGGTTAAAGGTGATGAAATGCATCCTATGATAAAAGATCTATTAAAGATTGCAGATGTTGGAAGCATTAAGTGGAACTTTGAAAAATTTATATTTAATAAAAAAGGTGAATTTATTGATCACTTCATGTCATTAACTAATCCTCAAGATGATAAATTTATCAAAGCAATAGAAATCTCTTTGAAATAAAAAAAGGGAGTTATAAAACTCCCTTTTTTATTAAGCTTTACCTTTAAGCATCCCATGCCAATATAATCTTGGTAATGCATAAGCTTTCATCATATACATACTGAATCTTTCCTGAGCCTGGTCAAATGGAAATGACTCTGCAGGATTACCATCATAATCAAATTCTGCTAAAATACATGATCCATACCCTGTGACTAGTGGACAAGAAGCATAGCCATCATATTTTGCTTTTAATTCTTTCTTATCAATTAATGAAACAAGGTTCTCCACTAAGACGGGAACTTGCTTTCTAATTGCAGCTCCTGTTCTTGATGTAGGAAGAGAGCTACAATCACCGCAACTAAACACATTAGAAAATCTTGTATGTTGAGTAGTGTACTTATCAACTTCAACCCAGCCTCCCTCATTAGCAAGTTCACTTTGCCCTATAAAATCAGGAGAACTCATCGGAGGAACGACGTGAATCATATCAAATTCTTTTGTAACTTTTTCCCCTTGAAAATCAAATGTAGCAATTTTTTTATCACCATCAATTTCTATTAAATTGTGTTCATAATGAGGTTTCAGTTCCTTTCTATCTAAGACTTTTTCAAGAGCATTACGATATTTTTCGACTCCAAATATTCTAGGACCTGCTAACATAAAATCTAATTCGACATTTGAGCGAACTCCTTTTTTACTTAAATAATCCTCTGCTAAATAGAGAATTTTCTGAGGAGCACCTGCACACTTTATCGGCATTGCAGGTTGAGTAAATATGGCCCTACCTGAATTTAAGTTTCTTAGAAACTCCCATGTTTTCTCAACTGTATCATAACTATAGTTTGAGCAAACTCCATTCTTTCCAAGAGTCTCTTTAAGACCAGGAATGGCGCCCCAATTTATTTGAATTCCTGCAGCGACTACAAGATACTCATAATTTATTTTAAAACCATCATCTAACTCAACACTATTTTCCTTAGGATGAAATGCTTTAACTGCATTTTTAACCCAGTCAACTTGGGATGGAATAACATCTGATTGATTTTTTTCACTGTCTTCTTTAGGAAAAACACCTGCACCAACAAGGGTCCATAAAGGCTGATAATAATGTTTTTCACTAGGATCAATAATCGCTATCTCCCATTTTCTATTTGGATATTCTGCCTGAAGTCTGGCCGCAGTTGAAACACCTGCTGTTCCTGCACCAACAATAACAACTTGATATTTATTTTTTCTTTCCATCTTATGATCTCCTCATTTTTTTTAAACTTCTTCCAAAATGTGTTCCAAACTGAATTGTAAAACCAAGAGTTCGTTGAAAATCTTTATTAAATAAAGCTTTTAAAAGGGTAAATGGACCAGCTGTTTTTTGGGATTGACTACTGACT
>CAYFHZ010000194.1:0-6125 GCA_964342535.1 uncultured Bacteriovoracaceae bacterium
AACTTTGTTGGTAAGCATCAACAAATTGTTCTGAATCTCTTTGCATATCTGTATTAATGTTTTGAACTTGTTCTTTATCTAACTCAACTGCATCATATTGATTAAATGCTTGCTCAGTAAGTTCTTCTTGCTTTTGCTCCCACTCTCTTGCTTTCATCTCCATATCATCTTGAGCATATTCATCCTGAATATTTTCTTGGTCTTGATTGTTTGTATTATCTGGATTTTGCTCATTTAGTGCCCAGCTTGAAGTAGATGGAGCTATAGCATCTTCTGTTTTAAACTCTAATCTTAGGCCAGCAAATTTTGTATCATCTGTTAATGAGATCATATATTGGCCATCTTTTACTTTGTAAAACAATCCACTTTTCGTTTCTCTTGTTTCAGAATCTTCATATTGAAATACGTTCCCTACCATTCTTTCTCTTGTATTAATATTGAGTTCAGCACCATCAGGTAGTAAAACACTTACTTCTTCGACTACTCCATCAACAACAGTAGCGTTCCCTGAAAATTTATATTTAGAATTAAGTGGTTTTTTGTTATAAAGCCCACCTGTTAGTACAAGTCCTCTTGCATCCATCACTGCTGGTTCAGGAAGCTCAACGTTTTCTTGCGCAGGTCTTTTAATTTCAGCTTTTACAATTTCTCTTTTAATTGTTTTTTTAGGGCCTACTCTCAATACTCTTTTTTGTAAGGAATTTTGAGCATCAAACTTTGGTACCGAAGCAGCCATTCTTCCCAGTACTACTTGACCTGTCATTTCATCAAGTCTTTTAGCAAATTTGATATTTAATTTATTTTCAAAAAAAGCAGTTTTAGTAATATTCATAGAGTTATAAAACCCCATCCCTACAAAGGCAATTCCTGCAGTTAAACTCATACCAATAATAGCTTTTTTCATCGTTTTCATTTCTCTCTCCTTGCCCTTATATGAGCAAAGCACATGCCAAGAAATAAAGATGACACAACAATTATAAGCTCATGAAATCACATGCAACCACAGTAATTAATACAGATACAGTGTTAAATACTTAAACACTGTATAAATACTAAACATGTAAATCTTGTTCGAATTCTTAAGGGTAGTCTAGATCGATTCCCATGTAATCTGCATGTGAGGAACGAAATCTTTTTAAGGCAACTGTTACAATTTCATCAATTGTTAACTCTGAATTCTCTGCCATTGTTTTAAGGTCAGTTGCTAGTTGAGCTTCAATTTTTACTGCTAGGTCTGCAAGTTCACCCTGATTGTGTTTTTGCGTTTTCATAAAACATCCTTATTTTTTTTCTACTACTTTAACAGCATTTTTTTTTCTTAAACTAATAAGACATTTAGTTATTTCATGTTCCAGCATATCATTTTGTCTATAAATGTCTTTAACAAGTGTATAGTCAGAAAGAGTGCATAACAATTTAAATTCTAAAGGAGAAAATTCTTCTTCTGAGTCAAATACCTCAGGACGTATCATCAGCTTTATATTATCCGGTGGCCTTTGATTATCTAAGTCCTTTTTTAATGTTTTGCTTTCAGCAACTAAATCCTTGAGCTTATTAATAGGTCTAATAATCTTTACCATCTCTGGCCCAATAATCTCTGGCTCAAGAATATAGTCAAAATCACTTAATTTTTCAATATGATCAATAAGTTCCAAAAAAGCCTTAAGACCCCAAAAATCTAGAAAACGAGCATTTACAAGTTTTCCATCTTGAAAGTAAAAAACACCAATTGATGACTTATCATTTATTTTAATAATATTAATTTTTCCAGAGAAACAGACAATGGACTGTTCTTCCAAGAATGAAAAAATTTGCATATATCACTCTAATTATTTTTTATTAAATATTTTTTCTAGTAAGTTTTTTTTCTTATTATCTGAGGGATTGAAATAACTGTCTATTTTACCTGAAATAGAGATATAACTTTCCCAGACTTTACTTCCTTCATATTTATCAGCACTCCACATATATGGTGTACCAAAGTCTGCACCTTTCCTAAGACCTAGATCAAGAGCGATTTGCCCTAGATAGCCAACACCTAACTCATTACACGCACTATTTACTCCTCCAGTACCATACAAAAAATGCTCCTTACCACAGCCATCGCAGATAAAAGAACTCATATTTTCAACCATTCCAATGACATGAAGCCCTAATTTATCAAACATATGTAAGGCTTTTCTTGCATCTAATAATGCAATATCTTGGGGTGTTGAAATGATAATCGCTCCATCAACAATCACATTTTGAATCATAGATAATTGTACATCTCCAGTTCCAGGAGGAAGGTCTAGAAGTAAATAATCGAGCTCTCCCCATTCTGTATCAAAGAAAAATTGATTTAGAACTCCTCCAAGCATTGGTCCTCTCCATACAACCGGCTCATCTTCGTGAATGAAGTTTCCAAATGAAATAAATTTAACACCATAATTTTCCAATGGTAGAATTTTTTGATTATCAGTCGCCTGGGGTCTATGCTCTCGTCTTTGAAACATGACAGGTAAGCTTGGCCCGTAAATATCAGCATCTATAACACCAACTTTATGCCCTTTTTTAGCTAGAGTGACCGCAAGATTTGACGTAAAAGTTGACTTTCCAACTCCCCCCTTACCTGACCCAATAGCGATAATATTTTTGACTCCAGGAATTTTTCTTTTTTCCCCAACAGTACCATGTCCAATTTTTAATTGAGCAGGTTTTTTAGGCTCTTCAATTGTTTCACTTCCAATTGATTTATATACATCAGAGCTATTTTTTGAACTTGATAATAAAAATAAATTATCTTCCGATATTTCTGCTGCAAGAGCTTGAGTTATCGTATCTTCTAGTTGTCTCTTTTGCTCAGGTGTAAGGCCTTCTCTTTCATAATGTATATGAATATCATCACCTTTTTCTTCAATTTTTATAATTCTGTTTTCTTCTTTTAAAGAAACTCCTGTTACAGGATTAACAACTAAATTAACAATTTCTTCAAATTTATCCATACGAATATTCCTTATATTTACTTATATTTAATGTAGGTTAATATAGAATATAAACATAGAGTTAAAAAGGAAAATACGAGTGAATAATAGAAAAATATTTATTGTTAATCCAAAGTTTCAATTGAGATTTAGTTTTATTATTTGTAGTCTCATTTTTATAGCAAGTTTGATCTACCCTCTTACAATATATGATCTTATTGAAACCCTAATCGCTCATAATCCCGGTAATAAAGATGTTTTTGCAGCACAAAGAAGTACATTACTAATAACGCTATTCTCTGTTCAATTCGGGTTTTCTGGGTTTATTTTTATTTTAAGTATTAGAATGACACATAAGATTGCAGGTCCTATTTATAAACTAACTAATTTTTTACAAAATTTAAGAGATGGAAAAGAATATTATCCACTAAAATTTCGAAATGGTGATCAATTCCCAGAAATCGCCGAAGAAGTGAATGCAACTGTGGAGTACTTTCTTCAAAAAGACGTTGAAGAGCAATCAGATATACAACAAGTTCTTGAGTATATTGATAATATATCAATAGCGTTACCAGAGGATAAAAAGGCCATCACGGAAGAGATAAAATCAAAACTCTTAAAAATGAAACATTCTGACAATTCGTAATTTCAAGCAGTTATACTTTTTACCTAGCTAACATTAATTCATTATCAATGTTAGACTCTAAAGAAACATCTCAAAACGCATGGAGGCATTTTGAAGAACTTTTTTATATTATTTATTTTTATTTTCATTTCCCCGTCATTCGCATCCCAAGATCATAACAAGATTGAAAGGGCCATTGCTTCTATTTCGCCAGAATTAAAACAAGCTGATATTAATCTAGCAAATAACTTTAAATCTCTATATAAGCTTATTCGTAGAGGGAAGATTAATAAAAAAGTAATTTTACGTTTTCATAAATCATTGAAATCTTCAGTACTTTTTAATAAATATCAATTCTGGCCAAAAGAAATTATTAAACTGGCAGAAACTAAATCAATAGATCAATTACTTGATTCATGTAATGCATCTTTTACCAAACATGCCAAATCTCAGCTTGTAAAAAAACTAAATGCTAGTATTTCGAATTATTGCCTTAACAGATATTTTGAGGTCTTAGGTTCATTTGAAAAAAAGAATATAAAAAAACATAAGAAACATTTAAAATTCGTAAATCAATACTTTCACTATATAAACACTCACCTCTCTACAGATGATATCATCTCTTTTCTGAATCATTTAGAGAAGCCTGTAAAGCAAGCATATTCTAAAAAGATATTTAACTATTATAAAGTTACCAATAATACACCAGATATAAATCTTGTTAGAGCTATGAGTCTTTCCGTTGCTGATACCTATTATCTTCAAAACAAAGATCTATCTCCTTTAAACACAAATTATGTGTTTTATAACGAATTAAAAAAATTGAAATTAAAAGCATTTGCTACTGTAGACAAAGGAAATGAAAAAGAAGCTAAAAAAGCATTTGATGATTTTCTTAATTATTATCATAAAACCAAAGATCTTTTACCACTCAATAAAGCATATTTAAGTATATTAAGTCTTTCTAAGAGTTTTATGCGAAGAGGACATTTTGAGCATACAAGAAAAGGTCTATATGAAGTTCTTAAAAATGATAACTCTCAATTTCAAGATGCGCTCTTTGAATACCTTTGGTCTTATGTTTTACAAGATAAATCTTCAAAAGGACTAGCAGCAGTAACTGATATAATTAAAGAAAATAAATTGGAAGATAATTTAGATCCACGCGTTTATTTTTGGATGAGTTATTTGCAATATGAAAATGGTCATAAAAAAACGTCAATCACAAATTTCGAAAGAATCATCCAAAAGCATCCACTAAGTTTCTATGCCATACTATCTGCAAAAGTTCTGGGTGATTTTAAGGGCATCCCAAGCAATAAGATCTTTCTAAATGAATTAAAAGCTAATAGACCAAAAAGTATTAATACTACAAATATTGATAAAAAACTTATTACAAGATCTTTACTTTGGGCAAAGGTTTATCATCCAGCATTTTTAAATGCTGAAATAGATGAACTAGAGGCCATTCAAGATTCCAATCTTAGACAAACTCACCTAATAACTCTTGCAAACTCTCTCAAGGAAAATAGGTTATATCTTGAAAGCTTTAAGGTGCTATATAAATCACTACATAATAAATATATATCTCTTGATGATTTATCTATTAATATTCTTTTTCCAAAGCCTTACTTTAATCAAATTGAAAAGAACTCGAAAAACTTTGATCCTATCATAGCATTATCTTTAATTCGCCAAGAATCTGGCTTTAACAAGCGAGCAAGGTCACATGTTGGTGCAAGAGGACTCATGCAACTTATGCCAAGTACGGCAAGACAATTTCGTAAACGTCTTAAGAAAAAACATTTATATAATCCGAATCTCAATATAAAAATTGGAACTTCTTATTTTAATAATTTAATGAAACATTATAATAATAATCTTGTATATTCTTTAGCAGCCTACAACGCAGGTGAAAGTCGAGTCAATGAATGGCAAGAAGAGTACTTAACTTCTAATTCTATTCTTGAAAACATTGAAAATATTCCATTTAATGAAACAAAAAAATACGTAAAACTTATCTTCAGAAATATGTTTTTTTACAAAATGCTAACACCAAACCAAGAACAAGATACGGCCAAACTCAATAAAATCTACGATATTCATTTAGGTTTTGAAGGCTAGATTTTAGTAGTAAATCCACCAACTTTTTCTTTTGCTCTTAAATATTTACCATGATTCATAATCCTGTCTAAATAAGACTTTACCTTGGGATAAGATGTTAAACCAAAACGTGTTTGGGCCACTTCAAGGGTATAGCTTAAATTTATATCTGCAGCTGTTAAATAATCTCCACAAATAAAATTTGATTTCCCAAGATCTATTTCCATCACAGATAATAAACCTTCAACTCTTGGAGTTATCATCAACTTATGTATTTCTCCACTTATCTTTTTTATTATGGGCTTTAAAAAAAATGGTACTTTTTGAACTATAGTGTAAAAAACAAATGACATCGTTAACATTGGCATCAGTGTTCCTTGAGTAGAATGAAACCAAAATAAATATTTAAAATACTCATTCGTATCGGCCTTAGG
>CAYFHZ010000195.1:0-6121 GCA_964342535.1 uncultured Bacteriovoracaceae bacterium
GTCGAAGTATCTCCTAATAATAAAACGGCCAAAAGAAGAGCGACAGCTAAAATAATATTTAAATTTGATAATTTTTTTATTCCTCCATCTAAACCTAAAACGACAGAAACCGTTGCAAAACTAGTAATAATAGCGATTAATATGACCTGAACTGTTGTCGTTTGAGGAAGATCAAAAAGATAATTTAAACCTGCATTTACTTGAGTCACTCCAAACCCTAAAGATGTAGCGACACCAAACATTGTTCCAATAACTGCAAAGGTGTCAATCATATCTCCTATAGGACCAAATATTTTTTTTCCTATAAAGGGATAAAATGCCGATCGAGGTAAGAGGGGAAGATTTTTTCGATAGCTAAAATATGCTAATACAACTGCTAAAATTGCATAAACACCCCATGCGTGTAGCCCCCAATGAAAAAAAGTAATTTTCATTGCTTCTCTGGCACTCTCAATGCTTAATGCATCTCCAATAGGTGGAGAGCTAAAGTGCATCATGGGCTCAGCAACTCCAAAAAAGAGAAGTCCAATCCCCATTCCAGCAGAAAAAAGCATCGCAAACCATGATGTGTAAGTATATTCTGGTTCTGAGTGATCAGGGCCTAGTTTAATATCACCAAGTCGACTTACCATTAAATATAGACAGACAAATAAAAATGAACCAACCGCCAAAACATAAATCCAACTGGTTTGAGTAACTAACCAATTTTGAACGAACTTAAAAAAGCCGCTTAATTCTGATGGCCATATGGAAGTAATAAAGGTGATAGCAAATATAAAAATACTTGATGAAAAAAAGACTGTCTTATTCAATGAACTCTTATTAAAGATAGGTCACTCCTATGTTGATCGTGAAAGCGAAAAATTTAACTAAAGCAAAAAAATTGTATTCTTTCTAGGAAAGACAATATTATTTGAAAAATATTCAAAATCACCTTCCTTAAGTTTTCTTCTAGTTTTATTGCTAGCAAGAAAAGAAGTCAATATTTTCAAGCACCTAGCAGGTCCTGAAATAAGGATAGGACATAATTGTCGAATCTTTATACAGTCTAGAAGAATTTTTTCACTTCAAATGAATCCTACTCCCATTTTTGATACAAATGTAAGTTAAAGGATTAATTATGAAGTTTAAGTACCTAAGTTTTCACATTTGTATGCTTCTTCTCACAAGTTGTTATATGCACAATGAGGAGTTGAATTTTTATAAACAAGAAAACTTAGAAATTAAGCACTACCAGGTCTATAAATACGATGATGTCCTTAAAGAACATGCTAAGACAAATTTTATATATGAAAGTAGAGAACACACTGTCGGTTGGGACAAAGTTGATCCAGGATTGACAAAAGAAATTACCTTTATAGATATTAATCCAAATGAATACTATTATCTGATTCAAGACTATACGAAACAGGATGAAAGATATTTCACATGGAGTAAACGTTTACATAAACTGGCCGTAGTAAATCGTTATTCGGATTTTGATTTAGTTAATCCTATAATTGCTTTTTTAGAAGGAAACTCACAAGTCTATCGAACATTTTTCAAATGTAGAACTAAAAATTTTACTTATAAAAAAGGCTCTCATTATACATTTCAATATTCAACAGGTTGCCCCTAATGCAAAAGAATAATTACGCTACAACTATTCTTAATCGAGTTTTACTTGAGAGACAAAAAAGAAACTCACAGTATTCGATGAGATCATATGCTAAGCAGCTTGATTTAAATCCTGCAAGCCTAAGTTCAATTCTCAAAGGGAAACGTAAGTTACCAATTGAAAATATTGAACGCATAGCAGGTAAACTTAAACTGTCTCCAAAAGAATATGGTCTCTTTGTTACAAGTGCACTGGACGGTAGAGTCAATCCTAAAGATATTAATCTTGAAAATCATACTTTTAATCGAGAAGTAATTAATGAAAAACTTCACCACAAAATTATCGCGGAATGGGAATATTATGCATTTTTATCACTGATCAATCTTGATAATTATCAAAATGATTTAAAATGGATTGCAAAAAAACTACAAATATCTCAAAAAAGAGCAAGGGAAGTCATCTGTGGACTAATTGAAGCAAAATTTATTGCCCTGGATGAAAACGGTAGACATATCCGCACTAAGACAAGATATAACACAAGTGATGATATTATAAATCAAGCATTAATTGAATCTCATCAAGAATCACTTCAGATAGCACAGAAAAAACTAACATCAATTGAACCTCTCTTAAGAGATTTTTGTTCACTTACATTTACTGGAAATATCTCCAAAATGGCCAAAGCAAAAGCTCTTATTAGAGAATTTAGAGAAAATATCGATGAGCTTTTTTCAGATGAGCAAGAAGAAGCAAATGATATATTTCAATTAAATATTCAACTCTACCCTCTAACACAATTAGATGAATAAGGATAATTAATGAATAAATTTTTTCTCATATTTCTTTTTCTTTTTAGTTCTTATAGTCACGGAACATCTGGTGATGCAAAAGGTAATGGAACTGACTATCTAGAAACTTTATTTGCCAATGCTAAAGTTGCAGCATCTGGTTTACTTGAAGCAATTACTGTGGAAAATATAAATCGCGTCAATATACCATCAAGGAATAAAAAGTGGTTACTAAAACCTAATGATGTATTTGATACCAACTTAGAAGCATTACAAGCCTATATCAATGTACTTTCATTAGAATTTATAGAGTATGGTAAAGGAGGATGTGAAGATCCTGAATTAAATATCACCCATGGTATATGTTATTACGATAGTAATCCACATATTGCACTAGTAAAAATTTCTAAAGATCGTAATAAGAAACTTGCTAATAAAGAAAATTTTCAAGAAAGTTTTACTAAAGCAATGGCAATGCTCATCCATGAAGCTGGGCACTTTGCCAAAGAATATAATCATTACCTACTTGATGACTTAGGTGCTCAACTAGCAAGTATTTACAAACAAAAGGCATCTATTATTCTAAGCGAATATAGTCGGTCAGCTTGGATACCTCAAGTAACTGGTGATGTTAAAGTTGATTTAAATTCAAATAGTATAAGTATTGATAATATCCTTATTTCAGGTTTTCCTATTTATTATAGGAATGAAAGAACTGAAAATGACTATAGGCACCTATGTAAATCTTTAGGTTTTGGAAAAGAAATTGGTGGAACACAAAAACATATTATTAGGACTAATTTTTCGGACATATTTGATGTTAATGAAGATGGTATTGAATTCAAAGTAATTCAAAATGATTTTCATTCTATAAATAAGATCATTTGTGAGATAAAAAATGAAAATTAATATAATTACATTTACTCTTTTTTTAATCTCTCTTGTTTGCAATTCAATTTCATATGCAGATAACGAAGTAGTCGTTGATAATAGAGATATAACTGGAGAGACACAACTTATAAAAGCCGTCAAAGAACACGATCAGGCTCTAACTATAAATCTCTTACAACTTAACTCTGAGCAAATAGACCACCAAGATCAAAATGGTGATACAGCTTTAATCATAGCTACACGAAATGGAGATATGGATATCATGTATCAATTAGTTAAAGCTGGTGCAGATTTTAACATCAGAAATAATGAGGGTGATAATGCACTTTTAGTTGCATCTAAAAACAATAATTTTGCCATTATTGAATACTTAGTTGCTCAAGGAGCTGATCTGTCTAGGGCAGATAACACAAGTCGTACCGCCCTTGCTTTTGCCATATTTAATAGTAATTACGAGGCTAGCCTATATCTCATGCGAGCCATTATACAGGATGGAATCGACTTTACTCTGTACGATGATAATGGAGAAACACTACTTCATCATGCCGCTAAAAAAGGGATGTACCCAATCGTAAAATTTCTTCTTGCGGCAGGTGCGATGGAAGAACCTAATCAAAGTGGTGATACTGCACTTCATTCAGCGATTATAAGTAAAAGTCTACCAGTGATAAAATTACTACTCAAAGAAGACTTTGATATCGATTGGCAAGGAGAAAATGGTAACACTCCTCTAATGTATGCCACATACGCTAATATGTTTGATGTCGTTTCATTTTTATTACAAAAAGGTGCAGACATAACCTTGAAAAATTCTGACGGTAATACAGCTCTTCATCTAGCGATTGATAAACAGTCACTTGCAAGTGTTAAAGAAATCGTTAAGGTTGGACAAGCAACTGCCGAGTTTATAAAAAATTCATCAAATAATGCAGGTTATACTCCAATTCAGTTAGCAGATTATTACCGAGAAAATTTTGAATCTGGTGGTGAACACCTTGCCCCCATTGTAGGGCAGATCATATGGGTCTTTGAAGCTCTTGGTAATCAAATCGATCGAAATGACAGCGAAGATCTTAGAAATAAAATCTACTTTTTTCTAAAAGATACAAGTAAGAAATAATTCTCACGAAAGTAGACAATAGCCAATTCTACACGTTGCAAGCATTATGCAACACTTTGGTAGGCGGCAAGTCACACGCCTGTTACGCAACACAGCACTGTGTGTTATAAGTCCTTTATGAAAAAACACTAAGGAGCAAAAAATGAAAATGACAACTACATTATTACTTTTATTAATTTCGCAGTATTCTTTTGCTAAAAGTTATTGCTTTCAAGTAACAAGCCTGGCACAAGAAAGCTTTGAAGAAGATCATATTGTATGCAAGGTACAAGCAGCAAACTCACTTGTGACTGAAAAAATTGAAACTCATAAAGCGATGTCCAAGGAAGAAATCATCAAAGATTGGAAAACAGTTATAAAAATTAAAGAGGACCAACTACTTGAAAAGAAAGCATTAAAACATCGTACTAAACGTGAAAAATTTCAAGAAACGATTGATCAATACAAAGAAGATGCCAGTATTTTTATGAAGCATTTAGAATCATTAAGTGCAAATGAAATTCTTGTTTTAGAGGCTGACATTTCAGGAGAATTATCTCAATTTAATTATAAAAGCTATGATGGTTTTATATCTCAAGTTCACGGTGAAGGTGCCATTGTTGGATTATTTTTTGGAAGTATTTTTGACCTAGCTTCCTCCCCATTTAGACTAATCAAAAATAGTATCAATGAAAGTCAAACTGAGTGGGCCAGAAGTACTGTTGCTTTCCTTGTTAAGTATTAATTAATACTAGCAGACTCTAAGTTCATCTCACCAAAACCTAAAGTCTGCTAGTATCTATTAAAATCCGAATTTATTTAAAATATATGTTTCAACTTCTGAAAGCTTAACTCTATCTTGCGACATTGAATCACGATCTCTAATCGTTACAGAATCGTCTTCTAAAGTATCGTAATCAATTGTAATACAATATGGAGTTCCGATTTCATCTTGTCTTCTATATCTCTTACCAATATTTCCAGCAGTATCATATTCGCATTTATATTTCTTTTGAAGTGCTTCAAATAATGGTCTTGCTTTCTCCTCTAAAGGCTCCTTTTTCATGAGAGGAAGAACAGCAATTTTAATTGGTGCCATCGCAGGCTTAAAGCCCATAACAGTTCTTTCTTCTTTTGTACCTGGGTTTTCAATTCTATATGCATTACATAGAAGAGCGAGAATATGTCTATCACATCCTACAGACGTTTCTAAAACAAAAGGAATATATTTTTTATTTCCATCAGCTTGGTCAACATAATTTAAATTTTTTCCGGAAAATTCAGCATGTCTTCCTAAGTCAAAGTCAGTTCTAGAGTGAACTCCCTCCATCTCATCCCAGCCAATTGGAAATTTATATTCAATATCAAAAGCTGCATCAGCATAATGAGCTAAATCATCTCCGTGATCATGCCACCTTAGCTTGTCTTCATCTAATCCTTGATCCAAGTGCCACTGCCATCTAATTTTTTTCCATTTCTCCATTGCATCGTTTTGAGTGCCTGGCTTAATGAAATATTGCATTTCCATTTGCTCAAACTCTCTCGTTCTAAAAATAAAATTTCCTGGAGTAATTTCATTTCTAAAAGCTTTACCTATTTGCGCTATACCAAATGGTAATTTTCTTCTCATTGTACTTTGAACATTTAAGAAATTTGTGAAAATTCCTTGTGCTGTTTCTGGTCTTAAATAAACTACAGATCCCGAGTCTTTAACAGGCCCCATAGTTGTTTCAAACATTAAATTAA
>CAYFHZ010000196.1:0-6107 GCA_964342535.1 uncultured Bacteriovoracaceae bacterium
GCATGCAAATCAATCAAAAAGTTTTACGACTATCACTTGTTGAAGCTGCAGATCATAAAATTGGTACTATACTTGATAGGGCCGTTTTATTTTGTATGCAATATGATCCGAATAAAAAAACTTATTCGTTTTATGCCTTTAATTTAATGAGGCTTGGTGGCATTTTAACTATTTTAATTATAGGTATATATTTATTTAGATTTTGGAGAAAAGAAAGTAAGAATCAGACTAAAGGAAATGATGTATGATGAGAATGATTGGTGACATTCTGCATGCTCTTTTTGGATTTACCCTTCCGGAGCAAGCAGCAAAAAATGCACACTTAGTTGATGACCTTTATAATGTGGTCATGGCCTTAAGTGTAGTAGGGTTTATTGGTCTTATGGGGGCGATGACGTTTTTTATAGTTCGTTACCATAAGTCTCACAACAAAGAGGAGTCAGCGTATATTCCTCACAATGCTTTAGCAGAAACAATTTGGACAGTCATACCGACAATTATTTTTGTTGGTATTGCAGTTTGGGGGCTTTTTGCTTATTTCGAAATGAACAATGTTCCAAAGAATGCTTACAAGATTAATGTAACTGGTAAGCAATGGCTTTGGGAGTTTACCTATCAAAAAGATGGACTTCAATTTGACACAACTGATGTTATGTATGTTCCTGTTGGTAAACCCATTGTTTTAGAAATGACTGCTACTGATGTACTTCACTCTTTTTATGTTCCTAGTTTTCGTATCAAAAGAGATACTGTTCCTGGAATGGTAACAAGGGTGACTTTTACCCCAACTAAGAAAGGAGACTTTAGAATCTTCTGTGCTGAGTTTTGTGGTACAAGCCATTCAAGAATGAGAGGTACAGTAAGAGTTGTTTCTGAAGAACGTTTTAATAAGTGGTTAGATCGAGAAATTAAAGAAGCAAATATCTCTGATCCTGTGGAATTAGGAAGTCGTCTTTTTATTCGAAACTGTGCTACCTGTCACAATGTTGATAGCTCAACAAAAATTGGTCCTGGACTAGCAGGAGTTTTTGGAAAAGAAAGATCTTTTGAAAATGCTGATAACCTCGTCGCAAATGCAGATTATATTAGAGAGTCTATTTTAGCTCCTAATGCAAAAATTGTTAAAGGTTTCCCTGCTAAAATGAATTCATTTGCAGGTATTTTAGAAGAAAAAGAAATTAACTACTTAATTGAATATATTAAAACGTTAAAATAATTAAAAAAGGATATGAAAATGTCAGATACACATTCACATGGTGGAAATTACATCAACTGTGAAAAAGGACTTTGGTCTTGGTTAAGTACAATTGATCATAAGAGAATTGCTCTAATGTACTTTATCTCGATTATGTTCTTCTTTCTTGTTGGTGGGCTATTCGCAATTTTATTAAGATTAGAATTACTTACTCCTGAGCCATTATTTATGACTGGGGATATGTATAATAGAGCAATGACATTACATGGCTCAATCATGGTTTTTATGGTTATTGTACCGGGAGTACCTGCTCTTTTAGGAAACTTTGCTTTACCGATTATGATTGGAGCAAAAGATGTTGCTTTTCCAAAGTTAAATTTAGCTTCTTGGTATTGTTTAATGATCGGTGCGATCATTGCTTTCCTTTCATTATTCTGGGGAGGAGTTGATACTGGGTGGACTTTTTATACTCCATACTCTGGTCGATCAGCAGATGCTGTAACAATGGTAGTGTTAGGTGCATTTATCATGGGGTTTTCTTCAATCCTTACAGGGGTAAACTTTATTGTCACTGTACATAAGTTAAGAGCTCCTGGTATGACGATGATGAGAATGCCATTATTTGTATGGTCATTATACGCTACTGCAATTATTCAAGTTATAGCGACTCCTGTTCTAGGTATCACATTACTTCTTTTAGTCTTTGAAAGAGTTTTTGGTATTGGAATCTTTGATGCTTCAATGGGGGGTGATCCAGTATTATTTCAACACTTTTTTTGGTTCTATTCTCACCCTGCAGTTTATATTATGATCATTCCTGCGATGGGGATTATTTCTGAAGTAATTGCGACTTTCTCTCAAAAAACGATTTTTGGTTATAAGGCCATTGCATTTTCTTCACTTGCTATTTCTGCGATTTCATTTCTTGTTTGGGGACATCATATGTTTGTTTCTGGACAGTCGGCAGTTGCTGGTTCGATCTTCTCAGTCTTAACAATGTTAGTTGGGGTTCCAACTGCAATCAAGCTTTTTAACTGGGTAGCAACTATGTATAGAGGAAGAGTTAGTTTAACGACTCCAATGCTCTATGCAATTAACTTCTTAGCACTATTTACGATTGGTGGACTTACTGGTTTGTTTCTAGCCGCATTTAATATTGATGTTCATTTACATGATACATACTTTGTTGTTGCTCACTTTCACTATACAATGTTAGGTGGAGCACTAATGGGATTTTTCGCAGGTTTATTTTACTGGTTCCCAAAAATGACAGGTAAAATGTATAATGAAACTCAAGGTCGTATTACTGCGATTATGACATTTGTTGGTTTCAACCTGACATTTATTCCTCAGTTCATTATGGGGTCACAAGGTATGCCAAGAAGATATCATACATATGATGGTATTTTTTCACCATACCACGTAACGTCAACCGTAGGTTCATGGATTGTTGCTTCCGGTTTTATTTTTGCTATCTATATTCTTTCAAGAGATATGTTTAAAGGAAAAAAATGTGAAGAGGCAAATCCATGGGGTTCTACAACTCTTGAATGGACAATTCCTTCTCCACCAATTCACGAAAACTTTACTGAAATTCCAACTGTAACAGGGAGACCTTATGAGTACCGCTAAAATTGATAGAAGAGTAGATCACTCTCATCACTTTTCAAGTATGGATGCTGAGCATGAAGCTGGTAAGCAAGGTGTTTGGTTATTCATGGCCACAGAAATTATGATGTTTGGTGGATTATTTGCCGGATATTTTCTATATCGATTCAAATTTCACGATATGTATATCGTTGGAGGTGATTCTTTAGATTGGAAACTAGGGGCTTTAAATACTTTGGTTTTACTTTTCTCTTCTTTTACAATGGCCCAAGCCGTTACTGAAACGATGAAAGGTAATAATCAAAAAGCAATTAAACTGGTTATCACTACAACTGTTTGTGCTCTTGCATTTATGGTTGTTAAATATTTTGAATATACTGCTAAAATTCACCACGGTCTTTTTCCTGGTTTTGGAATGTGGAATCCTGATCTAGAGTATATTGGATCTAAAGTTCGCGATTCTGGTTTAATGACAAATCTTGATCCTGCTAATTTAAAATTGTTTTTTGTTCTTTACTTTGCGATGACTGGTCTTCACGGAATTCACATTATTATTGGTGTGGGACTTATGATCTGGTTAATGAAAAGATTAAAAAATAATGAGTTTAGCCCAAAATATTACACAGCGGTAGAAGGTGTTGGTTTGTATTGGCATATTGTCGATATTATCTGGATTTTCCTTTTTCCACTTATGTATTTAATTTAAGGAGATTTTATGTCAGGTCATCATATTGTTGAACTACAAACAAATATAAAAACATTTTTAACTCTAGTCGTACTAACAATCGTAACAGTTCTAACTGCTAAGTTTGTCCATATCGGAGATTTTAACCTTGTTCTTGCAATGTTTATTGCCTCTGTAAAAGCTTGTGTTGTTCTTTTATGGTTTATGCACCTAAAGTACGATGGACTCGTAAATAGAACGATTGCTTTATGTGGAGTTGGATTTTTGGCCCTTTTAATATTGATTTCATATATTGATATGGCCACGAGATAAAATGGTTAAAGACTTAAAAATTTTTTTCAAAATGAGTATAGTGAACTTTGTCATAATCAGCGCTGTCGCTGGTTATGGCATTGGTCATACCGTTGAGCAGGATATTGAGTGGTTACAATTGATATTTTTTATTATTGGAACATTTTGCATTTCTGCAGGTAGCCTTTCTTTAAATCAAATACAAGAAATTCATAACGATAAACTTATGCAAAGAACTCAAGAACGACCTTTGGTAAAAGGGTCTATGAGTAAGAAAAATGCTCTCATGATTAGCTTGAGTTTAGTATTTGGCGGACTTTTAATTTTATGGTTTTTAAAACCACTTACTTTTATAATCGGCTTAAGTATTATTGTTATGTATAATGGTCTTTATACTTTGTTTTGGAAAAAACATTGGGCTTTTGCTGCTGTTCCAGGCGCTGTTCCAGGTGCATTACCAGCTGTCTTAGGTTACTCAATGAAACAAGATAATATTTTCTCTTCTGAAAGTATCTATCTTTTTTTAGTCATGTTTTTATGGCAAATGCCTCATTTTTGGTCACTTGCAATAAAATATGCTGATGACTATTCTAAAGGTAATTTTCCTGTTCTACCGGCAATTGTAGGTAGTGGTAGAACTAAATACCATATAAGTTTTTATGTATGGGCCTATGTTTTATTGGGGATTATGTCTCCTTTTTTTGTTGATTACTCATACGCATATTTTATCTTAGTTCTTCCATTTTCTTTTCTTATGATTTGGCAATTTGTCCGCTATTTCAAGGCAAAAAAAGAGAAGGCATGGCTTCCTTTTTTTTTAGTGACAAATTTTTCAATGCTTGCATTTGTTTTTGCACCACTCTTTGATAAATGGTCACCCTTTCTTTTTGACGTTTAAGTTTACTATTATTGCTACTTTCTTTCATTAATGAATTCTACAATCTTATTGGCCAAGTGCTGATTATTTGGTATGATATGACAGCTTTAGGAGAATACTATGTCAGAAATGCCAACAATTTATTTAAAAGATTATAAAAAACCATCATATGAAGTATCAGTACTTAATTTAACTTTTGACATATATGATGATTATGTCCTTGTAATAAATGATGCAAAATTTAAAAAAATTAATGATGAACCTTTAGTTTTAAGTGGAGTGGACCTTGAGCTTTTAAGTCTTAAAGTAAATGATGAAGATTATTCAGATTATGAACTAAGTGATAACAACTTAATATTAAAAAATCTTCCTGCAGAGTTCGCACTTACAATTGAGACTAAAATTTTTCCAGAAAATAACCATACAGGTGAGGGGTTATATCGCTCAGGTAATATATATTGTACTCAATGTGAAGCTGAGGGATTCCGCCGATTAACTTACTTTATGGACAGACCTGATGTCATGACCAAATATACAACCACTATCATTGCAGATAAAAAACGTTTTCCTGTATTACTTTCAAATGGAAACCAAGTTAAATCAAAAGATTTAGAAGCTGGTAGGCACCTTGCCTCTTGGGAAGATCCTTTTAAAAAACCAAGTTATTTATTTGCGTTAGTGGCCGGAGATCTAGCTTGTGTCTCGGATACTTATAGAACTAAGTCTGGAAAAAATGTTAAACTCGAAATATTTGTCGATCATGGTAATGAGTCTAAAGTACCTCATGCTATGGATTCCCTTAAAAATTCCATGAAATGGGACGAAGAAAGATTTCGTTTAGAATACGATCTTGATATTTATATGATCGTTGCAGTTGACTCATTCAATATGGGGGGCGATGGAAAATAAAGGCTTAAATATTTTTAATTCAAGTTATGTCCTTGCTGATCAGAAGACTGCTACTGATGAAGATTACCTTGGAGTTGAAGGTGTTATAGGTCATGAATACTTTCATAATTGGACCGGGAACAGAGTTACATGTAGAGATTGGTTTCAATTAACTTTAAAAGAAGGTTTAACTGTTTTTAGAGATCAAGAGTTTTCTTCTGATATGGGAACAAGATCTGTAAAAAGAATTGATGATGTTAGAGCACTTAAGTCACGTCAGTTTGTTGAAGATCAAGGGCCTCTAACTCACCCGATTAAGCCAAAAAGCTTTGTTGAAATTAATAATTTTTATACATCTATTACATTACTTGAATCTGCAATTCAAGAATTAATTAATATTAGAAGAAAACATGAAATTGAGGAGGAGGACACAGATCTTCTTAGTTTAATGATTAAAGTTCAAAATGAATCTGAACAAAGTGGAAAACCCAATCCGTTTTGCTTGTGGTATCTGAGGTGCAGTTTAAACGGTATCATGTGAATGCAGCCTAAGTGAGTTGTGC
>CAYFHZ010000197.1:0-6103 GCA_964342535.1 uncultured Bacteriovoracaceae bacterium
AAACTTTTAAGACAATTATTCCTAGAAATGTAAAATTGTCTGAATGTCCTAGTCATGGAAAACCAATTATTTTATATGATATAACTTCAAAGGGATCTGAAGCTTATTTAAACCTGGCAAAAGAAATTATAATCAAGGAAAGAGAGGAAAGCGCAGAAGATATAAAAAATTCATCTCTTGTAGATCAGGTAATTAACAGAGAGGAAAAAATTCCTAATTTAAGTGATTATCAGATTTAGGGAGAGGTAAGTCATGTCAAAACAAAAATTAGCTTTAGGTAAAGGGATGAGTGCACTATTATCTAGTAGTACATCTGCATCTGATGCTTCGATGAATAAAGATAGTGGTTCTATAGGACCAAGTGATAGTGTGACCAATGCAGGTGTAATGATGGCACCTATTGAAAAAATCAGACCAAATAAAGATCAACCTCGTAAGATATTTAAAGATAAAGAGTTACTTGAGTTAAGTAATTCAATAAAAGAAAATGGGATAATCCAACCTATTACTGTTTTTGAGGAAGATTCAAAGCTTATTATTATAGCTGGTGAGAGAAGATATAGAGCCTCGAAACTTGCTGGCTTAGATCAAATTCCTGTCATAGTTAAGAAAGTTACTCGTAAAGAAGTTTTGGCCATGGCCATTATAGAAAATGTACAAAGAAGTGACTTAAACTGTGTAGAAGAAGCACTCGCATATTTTCAATTAATGAATGATTTTGAACTGACTCAAGAACAGGTAGCAAAAAGAATTGGGAAAGAAAGGTCAACAATAGCAAACTTTTTAAGAATTTTAAAATTACCTAGAGAGGTAATACAATTTCTACAAAGAGAAGAACTTAGTTTTGGACATGCTAAAATTTTAGCTTCAATAAAAGATGATGAAAAAATCAAGAGACTAGCTAGAGTTGCTATAGATGAAAAGATGTCTGTAAGAGAATTAGAAAAAGCTATAAAAAACAATAAAAAACCAAAAAATACAGATATTCAAAACAAATTTTTTGACGAACAAATTGACGCATTGAAAAAGAAACTTGAGGCAAAAACGGGATATCATTTTTCACTTAAAACAAAAAATAATGGATCTGGTACAATTACAATAAAATTTAGCAACGAAGCTGAATTTAATGATATATTTGATTATCTAGTAAAATAACTTAAAAAAGAGATCAAGGGAGATCTTTTGAGTAACTCAAATCAAATCTGCGCAATAATAGAAGATGGATGCCGCTTTGAAGGTAACTTATCATTTAATGGATTAGTTAGAATAGCTGGTTCAGTTACTGGAAGTATATTTTCAAATGACACGTTGGTTATCTCTGAAGGTGCAGTTATAAACGCAGATATTAATGCAAATGTTATACTTATTTCTGGTACAGTGAAGGGTAATATTAAGGCTACTTCAAGAGTTGAAATTAGAAAGCCTGCTCGTTTTGAAGGTACAATTACATCACCTAGCTTAATCGTTGAAGAGGGTGTTATTTTTCACGGTATTACTAAAATGAAAGACAAAAAATAAATTATTATTTTTTAATGAATATATAGTTAAAACCCTAAGTATTTCTTGACTATTTCTGCTGCAAAGAATATCAAATACGTTTGATAATTTTTACTTAAATTAAGGACAAATTAATATGCAAATGTTGTTAGACATCTTTGGGCAACTTGGTGCAGATATTAGCCTTTGGCACCAGTTAGCTGTAGTCGTTTTAATGTATTTTATAGCAAAATTTCTTTTTTTAGATCACTTACAAAGAGTTTTAGATGTAAGGGAAGAGAAAACTATTGCATTGGATAGTAAAGCGGATGAACAATTCGCAAAGATTGAAAAAATTCAAAATGATTACAAAGAAAAAATAACATCAGTTAATAAAAGACTTAAACAGAAACTTGAAGAAAGTAGAGCGTTAGTTGTAAAAACTGAAGAAGCTAAGTATAGATCTGAAGAAAAAACAATTAATGATTATATCGATAAATCAAGGTTAGAATTAGAAAAAGAAATTGAAAATAAAAAAGAAGAAGTGATGAAAGAGGCGGAACAGCTATCTACTGACCTTGTTCAAAAAATTACAAAGGGTCTTTAATGAAACTAATAGCTCTTATTCAAATACTAATTACAAGTGAACTAGTACATGCTGCAGGAAGTGGGCATGGCGCTTCTTCTTTAGTGGCACCGGCTGTTAATTTTACAATCTTAATTGTTGGTCTTGTTTACTTTTTAGGGAAGCCAGCTAAGGCATTTTTTGCTACAAAGTCTACATCTATTTCTGAAATGATGGCGAAGGCTGAAAGTAAAGCGAAAGAAGCTCAGATGATGATGGAAGTTCAAAATAAAAAAGCTCAAGGCACAGACTCGGAAATCAAAAAATTAGAAGAAGATAATGCAACTTTAATTCAAGCATTTGAAAAAAACTACAAGAATGAAGTGCAAGAAAGAATATTAAAAATGAAAGAAGATGCTGGTCAAAAAATAGAGGCTGAAAAAGCAGAACTTTTAAATGATTTAAACTCTAGTCTTTTAGATATTGTAATTTCTAAAGCAAAGCAAACAATTAAATCAGATGGAAATTTAGCTCAGAGTGCAGCTAAATCAATCGTGGAGAAATTATAAATGAAAGATAGTAGTATTGCTAAGGTATATGCATCTACCTTTATTCAACTGGCAAAAGAAAACAATGTTGATGTAGCAAATGAAATGACTTCTTTGTCTGAAGTTATAAATTCATCAAATGATTTAGAAAACGTTTTATTTCTAGATGTTTTTACTAATGAAGAAAAAATTGATGTATTTACTGCAATTGCTGATAAGTTGAGCTTGTCAAAAATTATAAAGTCAGCAGTTCTATATTTAATTACTGAGAAAAGAATAAATTTATTACCAATGATCTATAAAGAAGTAATTGTTTTCGATGATGCTGAAAAGGGGTTTTTGAAAGGTACAATAGAGGGTGCAGAGGAATCTATCCCTGAGGAATACAAAGCAAAATTGATCACTGCTTTGAAGAAAGAACTCGGAAGTATTGAACCCGTTCTTGCATATGAAGTTAATAAAGACATAACAGCAGGCTATAAAATTACTGTTGGTGATTACCAAGTAGATGCTACTGTTGATAATCAATTAAAAAGTTTTAAAGACGCTGTCTTAGGTAAATAAAACATAACCATAATAACTAAGGAATGCTTAATGAGCACAACAATGAGACCTGAAGAAATTACTGGGATTATTAAAGAAAGAATTGCTAACTTCGAAACAAAGTTAGACGTAAACGAAGTCGGAACTGTATTAACAATCGGTGATGGTGTTGCAAGAGTATTTGGACTAAAAAATGTATTGGCCGGAGAACTTGTACAATTTGAAAACGGTGTTAAAGGTATGGTTCTTAACCTTGAAACTAATAACGTTGGTATCGCTGTACTTGGGGAAGATTCAGGTATCAAAGAAGGTTCAACTGTTAAAAGAACAGAATCTATCGTTCAGGTTCCTGTAGGTGATGCACTCTTAGGAAGAGTTGTTAACGCTATTGGTGAGCCGATTGATGGTCAAGGTGAAATTAAATCGTCTGAGCATAGAAATATTGAAATTAAAGCTCCTGGTATCATTAAGAGAAAACCAGTTCACGAGCCAGTTCAAACAGGTATAAAAGCTATTGACTCTATGATTCCAATTGGGAGGGGTCAAAGAGAGTTAATTATTGGAGATAGAAAGACTGGTAAAACTGCAGTTGCGCTAGATACAATTATTAACCAAAAAGGTAAAGATGTTGTTTGTGTTTACGTAGCTATCGGACAAAAACAATCTACAGTAAGACAAGTATATCAAAAACTTAAAGAAGCTGGTGCATTAGATTATACTATTATAGTTTCTGCTACTGCTTCTCACTCTGCACCACTACAATACATTGCACCTTATACAGGTTGTACAATGGGTGAGTATTACAGAGATAACGGAAAGCATGCAGTTATTGTATATGATGATTTAACAAAACAAGCACAAGCATATAGACAACTATCACTTCTACTTAGACGTCCACCAGGACGTGAAGCATTCCCTGGGGATGTATTTTATGTTCACTCAAGACTTTTAGAAAGAGCTGCTAAAATGAGTGATGAAGTAGGTGCTGGTTCATTAACAGCATTACCAATTATTGAAACACAAGAAGGTGATGTTTCTGCATATATTCCAACAAACGTTATCTCAATTACTGACGGTCAAATCTTCCTTGAAGCTGACTTATTTAATGCTGGGGTTAGACCTGCTGTTAACGTTGGTATTTCTGTTTCAAGAGTTGGTGGATCTGCCCAGATTAAAGCTATGAAAAAAGTTTCTGGAACCCTAAGACTTGACCTTGCTCAATATAGAGAGCTTGCAGCCTTCTCACAATTTGCATCTGATTTAGATGAAGCAACTCAAAAGCAATTAGCTAGAGGTGAAAGACTTGTTGAGCTTCTTAAGCAAGCACAGTATTCTCCATACGATGTTGAAGATCAGGTTATTTCAATCTTTGCTGGAACAAAAGGTTACTTTGATTCTTTAGCAAAAGATAAAGTTATTGAAGCGGAAAAAGGTTTAATCGATCTAATCAAGACTAAGCACGCTGATTTAAGAGATGCAGTTAGGAATGAAAAGCAAATTTCTGCAGAGAATGAAGCTAAGTTAAACGAAATTATAGCTAACTATATTTCTACAAACTATTAATTAAAAACGGGCAATAAAAATGGCAAATGTTAAAGAACTTAAAGTGAGAATTGGGAGTACTAAAAGTACTCTAAAAATCACTAGTGCCATGAAATTAGTATCAGCTGCTAAATTATCAAAAGCTCAGAATAGAATACAAGCTTTTAAGCCTTATTCTGCTGAACTAGATAATACTGTTAGGGTGGCCGCTGCACTTGCAGAAAACTATTCTCATGAGTACTTAGAGGAAAAAGAAAATAATAATGCCGCGATTCTAATAATATCTTCAGACAAAGGGCTGTGTGGAAGTTATAACTCTTCACTTTTTAAAGCAGTTAGAAAATTTACTGAAGCTAATAAAGAAACAAATTTTAAATACTTCTTTATTGGAAGAAAGGTAAAAGAACTACTAGCAAGAGAAGGTGTTGAACAGACTAAAACATTTAGTTATGCTAAAGCAGATCCAACGTATCCTGAGGCTGAAGCAATTATTAAAGAATTAGCTGATTTATTCACTGAAAATCAAATTGGTAAACTGTATGTTGCGTACAATTCTTTTGTATCAGCAATTGAATTTAACTCACAGGTTAACCAAGTTTTACCAATGACTGTTTCGGAATCAGAGAAAGAAGAACTTGCTAAGCAATTTCCGCTAGATTTCAAGTATGAGCCAACGGCTGAAACAATTCTTGATCACCTTATACCTGAAGTATTAAATACTTCTGTTTATACTAGCATGTTAGATGCTATTGCAGCTGAACATGCAACAAGAATGACGGCAATGGATAATGCGACAACAAACAGTAAAGAAATGATCAGAAACTTAACACTAACAATGAACAAGCTAAGACAAGCAGCGATTACAACAGAATTAACAGAAATTGTATCGGGTGCTGAGTCGTTAAACTCTTAAGGAGCTATAAAAATGTCTGCAAATGAAGGTATTATTAGACAAGTAATGGGGCCGGTAATTGACGTTGAATTTCCAAACGGTAAACTACCAGCAATCTACAACGCATTAACAATGACAAATGCATCTATTGAAGGTGGAGAAAATAACTTAGTAGTTGAAGTTGCATCTCACCTTGGAAATAACATGGTTAGAACAATAGCGATGGAGGCTACAGAAGGTCTTGCTAGAGGTCAAAAAGTTCTTGATACAGGTTCTCCAATTCAAGCTCCTGTTGGTAAAGAAGTTCTTGGAAGGATTATAAATGTTACAGGGCAACCTGTTGATGAGGCAGGGCCAGTTACTGCTACAAAATACTATCCTATCCACAGAGAAGCTCCTAAATTTGCTGATCAATCGACTAAGCTAGAACCGTTTTATACGGGAATTAAGTATTTTTTGTATCTCAGTTTGCCGTGGGTCTGCAAGAATGCTCCTATTCCCTAAAGCGCGTGGTCCCCATTCAACACGACCCTGAAA
>CAYFHZ010000198.1:0-6088 GCA_964342535.1 uncultured Bacteriovoracaceae bacterium
AGCTTGAGCTTGAAGCGAAAGCGAAGTGAAACAATCCCTTGTTCTCCGCCATTTCAAATACTTACCTATTTCTATTTTTAGAAAAATTTTATGCACGCACTCTGCACGTAAATTTTTTAGCGATTATTGTCTTTTAACAAAAATTGATTCTACTTCGTTGTAGCGATTATAGTGAATGATTCTCTTTCCGCTGTCACAGCTTATGAATCTTTCTTTTTTTATCACATGCGGAGTGAGTATTTGTTTTTCCTCTTTTTTACAATTTAAGTTATTCCAGCGATCCATAATTTTTTCGATGGTAAACTCTGGACGATACTTACCTGAGGGAATATATGTTACAGAATCAACAATATTATTCTTGTTTATTGTAATTCCCCATTCTTGAAACCTATTTTCCGTATTAAAATATATCCATCCTGTTAAATTTTTCTTTTTTGGATGAGGTATTTTTTCTTTTGGGTACCCCATGTTGGAAACAAGTATATCCTTATTCCATTGTTTGGAAGGAGCTTCTTCAAGTATTTGCCAAATTAGCATGAGATGATCGATTTTATCATTTAATTTTTTGATGGATGAGCATGATATTAGTAGAATCAGAAAAATAATATGTTTCATTTTGTTGCTCCAAAAAGTTTATTAATCCACTTATGAATTTTAGGAAAATTTTTGTTAAAATTTAAAGACTCTGCAAAATAATGTTCAATATTGTTTGCAAAATCTTCTTCTGGACTATGTTTTCCGTCAGGTGCAGAAAAAGAAGTTTTATTGTAGACTAAAGCGTCATCAAATTTTATCCAAAGGCTGGCATCATAATATGATTGTTTTTCCTTGTCAGACAATCGTGCCCATAATAAATGAGCCAATTCATGAATAATGACTCTCTTGGTATCCATTTTAAAACTTAAATCATAAAGAGCGATGACTTTAGCATCAGGAGAGCTCGTTGCTGGATTATTAGGAGCATTTGATTTTGAAGGGCAATAAATCTGAAGCTTACCTACATTAGTTAAAATTTTGGGAAGAGATGACAAAATCTTAGATATTTTGCCTTGTTTCTCTTTAGAACATTTTTTGAAATCCTCTTTTTTGTATGGCCATCCCTTTGGCATTTTATGAGGAAACTCTTCTTTTACTGATCCATCATCACGGTAGTGACGGCAATAAGAAGACACTGTTGTTGAAGAGACGTGGGTTCCATCATTCCTATAATATGCTGAGCGAGAATGGCCCTGAACTGAGTACATTCCTTCTGGGCAAGTATTTGCTTGAGCATAAAAGCTAGTAACTAGAAAAAATACAAGAAAAGAAATTTTCACTATTAAATCCTAGCAGAGAATATATTTAGTGTCTTGAATCAATTAAACAAGTAGTTGATAGTAAAAGGTTACAAAGTATATTGAAACTTAATTTAAAAATATTGGAAGCGAGTTCCAATTCTTTTCTATATTTCTAATTTTTGCCAAGTGCACATGTTTATCCATTGAAAAGAGAATAGATTCTAAAATATTAGTAGAAACGATATAGGGTGTAAGGCAGTTAATCATTCCATGGCCTGTGGAAGAAGCATAAAAACTATAGTTTGCTAATTTTCTAAGCCTTCCTGCCTTTTTATCAGTGAATAAAACGGAAAAAATGTTCTTTGATTGTAATGAATTAAAAAAGTCCTGAAATTCAATCAATTCTTTATTGATAGAGAAGGCGATAACTAAGTCTTTATCTGTTATTGAGTAGATTTCAGCTTGCTGTGAAGGAGAGAATTCCGTCTTATACATCATCTCAATGTCTTTTTTTAGTTCAGGAAACCCATTATATTGAAGTGACTTTGCAAGCCTTGTTAATGATGAGAAGGAAATTTTAAATTTTTCGCATAGCTCATTACCGCTAAGAAATGAGTTTGACTCAAGGTCATCGAGAATGGACTCAATAACCCTAAGTTGCTTTGTTGGTAAATTATTGTTTTTTATTCGTTCTACTATATTCATTACATATATACTTCGTTTGGAGACTCTTCATCTAATTTAATAGGCATTAGAACGTAGAACCAATCTTCTTTTAATGCATCTTCTTTAAAGTGCTTAGAAAGTGGATCTAAGCTGGACTCTTTGTTTACTACAATTGTTGGTGAAACTGGACTTGTAATTAAGAAACTAATCTCTTCTCCTGCAAAGCAAGATAGGTACTTAGCATTAAAGCCTAAACATGTTTCGCCAACTGTGCTTAATATTTTGAAAAAAGGCTTAGAAATATTTGTATAATCCAATACCAGCGTTGCATCTCGATTATCCTCACCAAACATTCCAAACCACTCTGAAATCTTTACTGTTACTTTTCGGCCACTTTCCCTAGGTATAACTTCTTGCCATTCAGGAAATGCCAACTCAGCTTCAACAAAATATCCTTTCTCATATTCTGCTTTAGAAAATGTTTTTCCAGCTTTTGTAATTTCCCATGGTTTTTTAGATGCAAATAAAACATGTGAGTTAGTTGTAACAACATGGCCAGAGTGGTCATAATGAAAGGCATGAATTTTTTTGTGTTTAGGGTTCTCAGTGTTAGTGCTGCTAAATTTGATTAGATTGTTTAAGGTGTGCTCCATGCTCATTCCTTTGTGAAAATTTATTGTCAATTACTTTGTGTTTTGAAAATATATTTTCAATTAATTTAAGACAAGGATGAAAATAAATTATTTCTAGCTTTGCAGAATGGCATTAAGTTATTGATATTATAATTTTGTGTGAAAATTGCACTTAACATATGTACCCATTTGCTCAAACTGGGTACATATGTTAAAATTAGGTATGAATAATAATACGCAATTTCAGAAACTTAAGCCACTACTAAAGAAAACACTCTTTAGAGCAAGTGAGGCCAGGGAGCTAGGTATAAGTCCAAGTCTGATAAATTACTATATCAAAAGAGGAATGATTGAGCGTGTTGATAGAGGGGTATATCGATGCTCTGATCAGGAGCTCGATGTAGATTTTCGTTATGAAGATCTAGTTCTCGTTTCAAAAAGTATACCTGATGGAGTTATCTGTCTTATTTCAGCTCTGACTCTTTATGAGCTAACAGATGAAATTCCACGTGCAAACTGGATCGCTGTATCACATAGCTCAAGAGCACCAAGAAGAAGTGGTGCAAGAATCGTTAGGATGAGGAATATAGATCTGGGAAAAACAGAATTAGCTCTAGGAAGTGAGAAAGTTCAAATTTTTGATGTAGAACGTACAATTCTTGATTCATTTAGATACCTGGGTGTGGAGATTGGTGTGAAGGCCCTTAAGGCCGCACTGGCGAGAAGGGGAAAAGACAAGCTTGATCTGAAAAAGCTTCAAAACTATGCAAAAGAGCTAAGAGTTAAAATAGCTCCCTATATAATGGCGGTCACAACATGAACGAACAGGCCCTAAAGGACAGGATTAAAAGCATTGCTAAAGATGAGGGTAAAGACTTTGGTGAAGTCTGGCGTTCTTTGGTACTAGAAAGGTTTCTGGCAAGAATTTCAGGATCTGAACATAGGGATCAACTTATATTTAAAGGTGGTCTACTTCTTTCCCATTACATTGATATAGGGAGAGAAACAAAAGATGTAGACTTTCTTGCTAACAAAATAATTGCAGATGTTCCTAATATAGAGAAATCATTTATTGAAATTTGCAACCTACAAATTGATGATGGATTCAGTTTTAAATTTGCTGAAGTTGTCCCACTTGAACAGCCTCATATGAATTATCCTGGATATAGATTAAATATCGATCTGACTTTTGGGCAAAAAATGAGGGATAAGATTCAAGTTGATATAGGTGTTGGAGATCTTGTCGACCCTAAGTTTGAGTCATTAGAATTGTATGAATATAAAGGAAAACCAATCTTTGAAGGAGTAATAACGCTTCAGATGTATCGAGTTGAGACAATTTTTGCAGAAAAACTTGAAACAGTAGTGTCAAAGGGTGCTGCCAATAGCAGGATGAAGGATTTTCATGATCTTCTCTTACTTATTAGAGAAAATGATCTTTTAGAAATAGCAAAATTACAAAGTAGCATTGATACCACATTTAAAACTCGCAATACGATTAAAGAGTTTCCTGTAGCTTTTGAGGAAGATGAATTCTCAGCAATGCAAACGCTTTGGGCTGCTCATTTGAGAAAGCTTGGAAAAGTAGCAACACAATTATCTTTGCCAGCTACATTAAAACTTGTTGTTACAGAACTTAATGACTGGCTTAAGAATAATAAAATTTCTTAATTCTTACTTGAACATTCTTGGAAAGCGAGTAGGAAGCGAGCGAACAGCGACGAGGTGGAGTAGAACAAGCTTGAGCTTGAAGCGAAAGCGAAGTGAAACAATCCCTTGTTCTCCGCCATTTCTTAATTTATACCAGATATTCTTATAGGGATTCGAAATGCGGGGTTTTTCCAACGATTTCCAAAATCCATGCAGGTTTATCAATATCATTTGAAGAGTAACCAGTAGCAAGATAAAGTTTTTTGTAACCAAGATCATAAATTCTTTTTGATTCTACTTCACCCTTTATATTGTTACTCAAATTGGAGTCAATATATATTGGTGAGTTCAATGAAATAGATCTATGATTTTCACAAAATTCATCTATTGATAAAAAAGTTAAAATATCACGACCTGCTTTTTTTGCTTCCATTTTCCAAACCATGTGGGTTAGCATGTCATCATCTATCAAAATAACAGGGGGAATCTCCTTAATGTCGTCATCTGGAATAACTTTAAATGGTATAAAACTAGCTAACCCTTTTGGAACAAGTCCAACGTTAAGCTCATCGCACCTTGAAATGATTTCTTCTTCTTCAAAATGACTAGTAACTAAAACCGCATTTGCATTCTTGGACAGGTAACCATTTTGGATAATATCAAGACCATTAATACTTGAACCAATAAACTCATAATCTACAAGGTAAAGGTCTGCTGAATTTTGTTTATTCCATTCAGCAAAAGAAATGGGGTCCGTAAAATGTATAAAGTCCACATTATTTACTTTTAAATCATTGAAACGTGTTTGCCAGACATTGTGGACTGCTTGATCATCATCAATGATAGCAATGGTATCGTTTGAGTGGATTTCAATCTTTGGTATATAACTACTTGGGGGTGTAGTCTTGGGAATTGATAACTCAATTGAGCTACCAGTATTTATAGTTGAGTGTATTGCAAGATCACCACCCCATAACTTTAATGTCTCTTTTGCGTGGAAAAGTCCAAGCCCTGATCCATTTTTTTTATCAAATGAAAAACCTTTTTGACCTAGTTTACTCAAAGTATCACTAGGAATTCCTTTGCCATTGTCTTTAATAAAAAGTTTATTAAAATTAATATTTGTATCAAAATATATATCAATACTTCCGGCTCTTCCTTCGCATGCATCGACGGCATTATCAATTAAATTGGATAGTGCTCTTTTAAATTCTTTACGATTAACTAGGGAAAAAAGACCATATGATTTTTTATTCATATTAAAGTCAATATCTATAGTTGATAAATTTCTATACTGCATACGTTTTTCTGAAACAATACTTTCTACTAAAGCAGGTAAGAGGTAAACAGAGAGTTCACTAGCATTGTTATCATCTTTATGGTCATTGGTTTTTCCCAAAAGATCATTTGCAATATCTCTTATTCTCATAACGGCAGCTCTTATCATGATTCTCTGGTTCTCAGGAACAGTGTCAGCATCCATCATAACCATGTCAAGAGCTACAAGTGGAGACCTAATATCATGGGCCACTTGTCGCGAGATATTGATTTGTTCTTGGGTGACTTTTTCCTTGATTTCTAACTCTTTTGAGCTTTCTAGCATTAAAGAGTATTCATCGAGGGCTTTTGCAAGTACATCGATTTCATTATCAGAACTAACTGAAAAAGAATTATTTGAAAGTTTATTTGATAATTTCATAATTGGGGTAGATATATTATTACCCATAATAATAGCAATTCCTACAGCAATAAGGTTTGTGCCAAGAAAGGCAAATAAGATCATCCAAAGGACTTCTTGAAAGAATAAATTAAAAAAATGATCAGAGTATCGTATTTCAATTTTACCCCAAATTGTTTGGTTTT
>CAYFHZ010000199.1:0-6074 GCA_964342535.1 uncultured Bacteriovoracaceae bacterium
TGTATTTACAGCATTAGCATTTATTGCTGTTGTATCAAGGCTGTCAAGATGTCGCATAACTTGGTTTTTAAATGGCATAGATATACTACAACCATAGATATTGAGGCTCTTAATTCCATTTACTGCTGAACTTAAGTCGAGACAATGAGTAGCTTTATATATATAATCTAATCTTAATTTTTCATAAAGATAATTATGAAAAAATGTTCCAAAATTGCCAGGGTTTGAAGAGATGCTAAGTATGATTTTAGTATCCTTAGTTATCATGATATCCCTTATATTGAGTGAAACTCAGACAATAAAGTAATTTATCAAAGGGGTAATGGTGAAGTGGCGCCATATTTAAAAATATAAGAGCTGTTAAATTTTTAACAAACTCTAGATTATACCCTGCCATGATAACATAATTTTCAAATGTTTTTTTGGCTTCACTTTGCCATTCACTTTTTTCAAATGAAAAAAGGATTTCGTTGTTCGTTTCTTGGTAGTTAAATCTATTTTGCTTTATAAGAAAATAATTAAGAATAATACCACCGTAAAGTTTAGCAAAGTCATAGTATATATCACCTTGAGTTGTATTAGATCCAAAACTTTCACGCCAATCTATTAAAGTAAATTCATTAGAATCATCAATTAATATATTATCGAATTGTAAATCTCCATGAAAGCTAGTAAATACAGAGTTTGTTGCCATGAAGAGAGTAATATCTTTTAGAAGATCATTTGTGAAATGTTTGAACTTATGGCCATTAATTGTACTAGGCTTATAGTCTGGGTATTTATTAAAAAACAAATCAAGTCTAAGTTTTGTTTTTTCAATGTAGAATTCATTTAGGAAAATGTCTTGATCTTGAATTTTCTTTATATCTGTCCAAAGATGTTTTTCTAAAAAATTTAAAAGTTTTAAGAATAAATTATTACTGTAACCATTATAAAATGTTTTGGCAGGGATATAGGGGTAGTATAAAAAATGTTTGGTACATGATGTTTGTGGAACAACATTTTCTATTATTTTTGACTTTTCAAACTTCGCTTTTAAGGTGTCTTCGGACTTGAACATTTTAATAACGTAGTTATTTGCAATCCAAATAAATTCATCTGTTTTGCTAAAATCGAATGAGTTTCCAAGAAAATCATTGATGCTTTCAAAGTTACCAACATCTTTCCAGTTAATGTCTACAGAATATAGTAGATTTAATTTTGAAAGTTCAATAAAGCCGTGAAATATATCATTATAGCCCTGAGTTAATGATATGTTTAGGTTTTTCCAAAATACAGAGTAGTCCTTTATAAATGCGAGACCTGTAAATGCTACAGATGAAGAATTTGGATCTTGCTTGTTGTAAAATTGGATAATATTGTCATTTTTAAGAATACAATTACAGTATACTTTTTTTTCTGTTGAATACTTAGAGGAAGTACCAAGCCAGTTCATATCTGTGGGTAAGTCTTTTAATTTTTGATCCCAGATAGTATCACATGATATAAAATAAAATGGTTCCTGAAGAAAGTCATGACATTTTGATAAACTATATGCAGGACCTGCATTAGGTGATAAATAATCATCCACATTAATAAACGTAAAATCATATTGGGAGTAGAAAGTGAGGAGGAACTCTTTAACGATATCACCTTTATGTCCAATAGCAATAATAACTTTTTGATCAACTGAAATATTATCTAAAATATAGCCAATTGCTGGTTTTGCACCAAGGGGTATAAGCGACTTATTAATATTTTTTGTTAATGGTAGAAGCCTTGAGCCTGTACCTGAAGTTAAAATACAAACAGGGAAATTATTATTTGTGCTCATCTTCTATTCGGCCGTCTGGTCTTTTGGAGTCATCTTGTATTCTGACAACATCGTCTAGTTGTGGAGTTGAAATTTCAAAAAGCTGAAGGTCTGATAGCGCCTCTATACGATGTATTGTTAAATTGGTTACATGAATATAATCGCCACCATGAAATTGTTGAGTTTTAATGTTCATGGTTTCAGTATTTATTGGAGCTGATATATTGTCATTATAGTGAAATAAAGCTTCGCCTTGATAGAGAAAATTTGTTTCAATTTTTTCATTATGATATTGAAGACTAGTTTTAAAACCCTTGCGTAAGACGATATGTTTAAATGAATAATGTGAATTGGTTGCGACAAGCCAATATTCTTTTCCCCATGGCTTTGAAACAGTTTTGCACTCTTCTAACGATAAAACGCCGCTGAAAAACGGATCAGCAGATGAATCAGCAGAACCCGTTAAAAGAATCTCTCCTTCTCCCTTAATGTTAATTAAAGGGTAGTTTTGAACAATAAGATATTCATTCTTTTTTAAACTCTGGGTTTCTTGTCCTTCAATAACAATTTGAACATTTCCTGTTAAGCTATATATTGTGAAGGAAGATAAGTTTTTAGTGTCTTCCGCAATACAATTAAAGTCTTTATAATAGGCATAAAAATAAATTGAGGAATGGAAAATGAGTGATTTTTTTTCTGTTGTGGAATCTAATAAATTTCCACCGATATTTATTTGTGTCAATTTTTTACCCTATGTAATTGTGAGTATTTATTATAATTTGTGAAATCTATTAAAGTCAAAAGAAAGAAATTTAATGTGTAGAAAAATACTCAGGTTTAAGGTTTCCAGTTATTGAGCTGAATAAGAGTAGCTTTTACAAATTCAGTTAGGTGTAAAATTATTTTCTCATCTAAATTTGGAATCTTTAATAAGATCCTTTCTCTGAGATGCATAAAATCCTTAGTCGAGAAAATATAATGCCCAGCAAGTAATGTCGAAAACTCGATGTCTGGTTTTTGCTGATCCGTCCACTTTTTCCACATACCTGAATTATATGCAATATCATAAAATTGATCTAGTTCTTGCTTCATGCTGTTTTGTTTTAATTCATTAACTATGAACCGAGACTCCATGACACCAAGCTGAGGCGCTAAATTAATAGCATCGATCTTGAGTGTTGGTAGAGAAGAATAGATCTCAGGTGAAAAATAATCAGCGTTATGCATTTTTACCTTGAGATTATACTTATGAATGATGGAAACAATAGATTCTATTTTTTCGGTAGTATTATTTCTAATCAGCTCTTTGAATGAGCCAACATTTTTATCTTCACGTACATAACTTCCAAGTTTAGCAACGCAAAAGGTTGGCTTTTTCAGTTTGTTTTTTGAAACAAATTGTTGGAAATTGCTAAGAAAATATTCAAGCTCTTCAACACTGTCTACTTCGGGACCATGTCCCTCTCCTCCAATTTCAAAAAAAATACTTTTATCATTCTTTATGGAAAACTCACAACAATGAGCATACATTTCTTTTAATGAATTTAGCATTCCATCAACAGTAATATCTCCCTTGGTATATTTAGAGGGATCGAGATGAATATAAGTAAAATCATTTAAGATATCATTTTCTAAACTTTTAAGAGCATATTTTAAAGCATCTGAATCAGAAATTGCATTTTGCTGGTCATATGAACCTTGGTAGGGACCACCATGGTCTCGTCCAATTGATATATTGGGCATTATGTTTGAACAATCCGTTTGAAAAGTCTTAGTTGTCCAATTATTAACATATCCACCTCCAAACTCAGTGGACTCAATTTGATTCCTGCTAGCTATAAGAGAGAGAGGTAAAATACAGTTTTGGTATACATTTTTGATTGCATGAATCGAATTAAGGCTCATGGGACCAAGACATAACATAGTACGATTTACAAAAAGCTTATTTTCTATTTGAGAGATGTTTGTCATTAAATTGTCCTTAAAAGTTATTATAATGCAAAATGTTTAAATTATACAAGTTAAGAGGTCGCTTGGTCTTTAGAGATTATAAAATTATTTAATACTAAAATATCCATTCCTGTATTTAAGAAGCAATTAATAGCATCTTCAGGGTTATTTACAATAGGTTCTCCCCGAACATTAAAGCTAGTATTAATTAGCATTGGAATACTAGTCATTTTCTCAAATTCATCTAGTAGTATATATAATTTTGAATTTTGCTTTTTATTCACGGTTTGCACTCTTGCACTAAGATCAACATGGGTAATTGCAGGGGTCTTGGATGAAATGGACTTAAGTTTATCCAATATTGATTGATTTGAATCCTCTGTCGTTGCCGCATCTTTGACTTGAAATGTGTATTGCATATATGGAGAAGTAATAGGTATATCAAAAAAATTCTCAGCTTTGTCTTCCTTAATAACGGGTGCAAATGGTCGAAAGCTTTCTCTAAATTTAATTTTTAAATTTAAATGGGACTGCATGGCTTGATTACTGGGGTCTGCTAGAATACTTCTATTTCCAAGGGCCCTTGGTCCCCACTCCGCAGCATCTTGAAACCAACCTACAATTTTTCCGTCTCTTAAAAACTTTGCAGTTTGCTTAGTAACAGTATCAAATTTATCTAATTGATAGCTAAGTTTAAACTTTCTAAGAGCTCTTAAGATTTCTTTGTCTGTATAACTGGCCCCAAGATAAGGTGAAAACTGAGACAAGCCTGTAAAGGCTTTATCTTGATAATAATAGGCAAGAGCAGCTCCAAGGGCCGCTCCGGCGTCCCCAGGATTAGGGTGAATCCAAATATTGTCGAAATATTTATGCTTTAATATTTTTGAATTGGCCACACAGTTTAGAGCAACTCCACCACCTAAACATAAATTTTTTGAGTTAGTAAGTTGCGAGGCAAACTTAATGATTTTTAAATAAATTTCTTCGGTAACTAATTGTGCCGCAAGAGCAAAATCACAATAATTTTGAGTTAATTCTTCCTCTTCATTTCTTTGTGGCAAATTAAAAAGTTGGTACCATTTTTTTGCGTTGATTGTTTTATTCGATTTATGAAATGAAAAATAATCTAGATTTAAAGAAATTGAACCATCATTAAATACTTCTACTAAGTTATTTAGAATAATGTCCTTATAATACGATGCCTCGGCTACATTTCCATAGGGAGCAAGTCCCATGAGTTTATACTCACCAGAGTTAATTTGAAATCCACAAAAATGGGTAAAGGATGAATAAAGAATACCAACAGAGTCGGGAAAATGCATTTCACGTTGTATTGTATAACTATCTTTATTGAACTCCATTATTGAAGTCGTTGCCCACTCACCAACACCATCAATCGTAATAACGCATGCGTTATCAAAATTTGATGTATAGAAGCTTGCAGCAGCATGAGAGAAATGATGTTCTGAAAAATATAGAGGGATGTTTTTTGAATCTTCAAAGAAAGTACTCAAGTTTTTTTGAAGTAATTTCCTAAAGTTAAATTTTTCACTTAACCATGAAGGAAGGGCCTTTAAAGTGAAGCTAAGTGTATGTGGAGCATATTTAAGAATGCTATCAGATATTCTATCGAATTTTAAAATAGGTTTATCATAAAATATAATTGCATCTATATTATGTTGAGAAAGAGAATATTCTTCGAGTAGATATTTAAAGGCAAGTTTTGGAAAGCCAGTATCATTTTTAATTCTAGAAAAACGTTCTTCTTGTAAGCAGAGTTGAATTTCGCCATTTTTTAAAAGAGCTACAGCTGAATCGTGATAAAAAGCGCTAATTCCAATCTGATACATTAATATAACCTATTAAAATTTATTTTCTTGTTTTGTATTTTTTTAAAATTTGTATTGTGGGGTTTACTTTTTTTAACAAAAAATGAAAGAGGAATTATCGTTGAAAAATAAAATAAAACAAGGATGATTTTTAAGATAATTTGACCCAAAATATTTGCAGCTCTCTCGATGTATTTATTTATAAGTCCTGTTATATTTGGATAGAAGATATCCACAATGATAACAACGGTCATTAAAGATCCTAAATATTTACTCATGTTAAAAAATATATAAATAGAAGTAATCATTGAAAATTTTGTTAAAAAATTAAGTCTGACCATTTAGAACAATGTGTAAACGAATGGGGATACAGCACTACTTGTTGTTAAGTAAACCAACATAGATAACATGAAAATAATTAAAATAAACGCGGAAAATTTCGATTCTGAGCAAACAATCAGTGTGGTCGAGGTCACATCGGGTCCAAAGTGTATATTGAGTTT
>CAYFHZ010000200.1:0-6072 GCA_964342535.1 uncultured Bacteriovoracaceae bacterium
CTAAAACTATTTGTGTCAAAATGAAGTTCAATACCTTTGGAAATAAGATTTTCATTTTCATTTAAGATATCAATTCTATATGTTGTATCATAAAAGAAATTAGCATAAATCCTATTGATGTAGAAATAATCTTTAAGCGCATAGTTAGGATAGATTAATGGGAGTGTGTATTCTATGGTATACTTGTCAAAGCGAGTACTAAATTCATAAGCATAACCTCTTGAGAAAAGATAATTAATAAGACCGTAGTGATTTTTTTGTAGCCTATATAAAGAATTTGATCTTGGTCTTAGCTCTTGAGTATAACCAAGTGAAAGGGAGTGACTTTCCCAAAAACTTGGAAAATAAAACTTTGACAAAAGTTGAGTGTAGTAATTTGCCGTACTGTCTTGTGGTGTTTCCATTGAAGAATAGCTTAGCTGAAAATTATAGCCAAGGGATGGGTTAATATCTCTTTTTCTGAGGTACCTATAAAGTGAGCTAGTGAAAATTGTTGTATTCACTTGCATTTTTTCATTGTTTAAATAGACAGAAGAATTAAATGGGTTATCTGAGACCCATATTTCACCTTTATAGAGACTAAGTGCATTTAGAGATTGCCAAAGATTTTTTCTATAGAGATAAGGAAGAGTAAATCCAGCAAGAACAGTTCTTTCTTCCCAATTTTCATATTCTCCAGACGATTTTTCAATTCTTCTTTCTGTTGCATCAACTGTGAGTTGAAAAATAGGATAATACTTAGCATATGAGATTGTTCCATTTATAAAAGGAGTTTGCTCTTCGCTGTCTTGTCCTAGAGTCAAATTGAAATTAGTATTTCCTAAATTATTTGTGAAAAGCCCCTCCAGTTGATAACCACGGTCTCCAATAAAACTCCATGAATGTGGGCTCGCAAGCCCTGATAAATCAGATGCTTTTTTTAAATTTGCTTCAGTATTTTTTAACTCTTTGATTATTATTGGTTTTGGTTCACTTTGATAGTAATGATCTGAAGGATTTGTTTCACTGATGTAGAGTTCTGTCTCCGTGATTTCTTCAGTATTAATAGGTTCACATTCTAAAGATTGTGAGCGAATGACTTTCCCTGTTTGGATTTCTGTCGTAAAAAATAGGGTTTCATTGTTTATGCTGGGATGTGATGCTTGGATAAATTCATGACTACATTGTTGAGTTTTCAATGTATCGATATTCACTTTGAATATATTTACTTTTCCTTGGTAGTCAGCTTCGAAATATATATCCATACCATAAACAGCTAAAGAAAAAATATTATTTCTTGAAGCTGGAAGTATATTTTTTATTTTACTGTTTTTAATTGATAAGTTAGAAATTTTTTTAGCTCCGTTTTCATTAATCATGATGAGAGCAAGTTCATCCTCATTAATCCAGACTGCTTCAGCAGGTATATCGTTGGGAAAACTAAATTCCTGTAAAACCTCTCCTGAAAGATTGAGAAGAATAATTTTAAATAGGCCATTAGAGGTATGTTCTATCGCAGCAATTTTTTCTCCTGAGGGAGAAAATTTTGGATGAATATATTTTTTGTTTTCAGTGATTTGAGTAATGTTATTTTCTTTTAAATTATATAAATAGAGGTTTTGTTCTTCACTGTAATTATATCTAGGGTTAGGAGTTATTTGGGAGAATATCAAATTTCCGTTATGTAAATCAACTCTACTTATAGAAGGGGTAAGGGCCAGCTGAGTTAATTCTTTATGATTTTTCATAAGGGACCAGTATTGGCCATTCTCTTTTTTTAAATAAAATAGATCGTCATTATTTTGTATGGGATAGGCCATATCGGTATAGCGCTCATATTTGATATTATCATTTTGGGGATAGGCATTCCATTTTGATTTTAAATTACTTAAGACTTCTTGATAATACTCTTCAAAGTTTTGTCCTGTTATATCTTCAAAAGCATTGTACATGGCATAAGGATTCCAAGGATGATCCTTGGCCATACCTGCAATTTTTTGCCAAATATTATCTCCAAATTTATGTATCCCATATGTGATAAGATAATATCCGTAGACGTAAAGATTCGGTAAACTTTGATTAAAGTCGGATCCAAGTAATCGATCATAATTTAAATCTTGGTCAGAAGTAACCATGGCCTTTAAACGAGATGAAAAGCGAGGTGAACGTCCTCTCCCGCCATCAGTAAAAATAGTTTCGGTCCAAACAGCATCTCCTTCAAAGTACCATGTGGGCATAACCATATGAATGAGAAAATTTAAAATATTCTCTCCAAAGAGATAGTATCCATATTTACTATTACTTTCTGAGAGATATTTATATTGAACGATATGTCGATACTCATGGACAGCTAAACTATGTAACCAATCTAGAGAACCTACAAGAGGTGTTAGTGCTGCATTATGATACCACTCTGATCTTCTGGGGGCCAAAGTAACAAAACCATTAGGGGTGGCCATATCAGGTCTTAAAACAAGGAATATTTTTTCAGGGCTAACCCTATAAGTTTCTTGAACTTCTTTTTTATGATGCTCAAGTAATTTTAGAGTTTTTCTGGCCTGTTTTTCATATTCATGGGGAAAAAGAATTCGAAAATCATCATTTTCTAGCTCCATCCAATTAAAATCTGGAGTTGATTGCAATTGTGATAACTCAACTTGAGCATAAATATTTGAAGAAAAGATAAATAAGTATAAAAATATAAGATTAGAAATAATTTTTAGCATAATAAAGTGTAAATGAAGCATATAAATAAGGCCATTTTAAACAAGCTAGAATATAGTGCTCACTCAAGAGTAGAGGAGTGAGCTATGTTTAAATTTATTATGTTGAGTTTTCTAATATCTCAAGCAGCTTATGGACTAAATTATACTGAGTACTTAGAAGTAAAGGTCGCACTTGAGAAAACTTTTCTTGAACTACGACCATCTGATAAGCATAAGATTATTATTAATATGCCAGTAGGAGATGACCCTTACTATTGGTGGAATTTAGACTATCCCAGAGCATCTTATAGTGGTTTGGAGACTGATAACGGTATTGTGCATCATGTCTTTCTTTTTGGTGGTTATATCAGGCTTCCTTATATGACTAAAGATTTGTTAGCCAACACAGGATGTCATGAAATTGCCCACGGACTAGGAGGTTATCCGTTCAAGTCAAATGGATCTTCTATGGAGCCACAAGCAGATTATTGGGCCACCAAAGAGTGTCTGGCCTTGACTTTCAAATACATAAGTGAAGTCAAATCAGATATCGATTATTATGCCAAAATTTTATGTGATATGTTTTCTGTTGATCAAAAACTTTGTTATAGAATGATGACAGCAATCGCTCCTGAAAATGATTTTTTTGAGCAATCTGAAAATGAATCTGTTCGTTACGATGACTTTGCTAGAGAGCATGCAGTTGATTTAAACGACGATCCACTATATTATCCCTCTGCTCAATGTCGTTTTGATTCCATGATTCATGGGATTTTAGACTTAGAGCGACCACTTTGTTGGTATCCAAACGGTAGAGAAAGGATTTTAATTAATGAATGATTTTATTGAACAAATTATAAAAAACCTGAAGTCCAATGGTTTCCCTGAAAAAAAAGTAAGTTTACCTACTGAAAAAATGTATGAGCTTGCCGACAGCCGAGGCCTTAATTTTAATCAGGTATTAGACCAATTAAAAGTTAAACAAAATATTTCAGCGAGTATAGAAACAGAAAGAATTATCTTTAAGCAAGATGTGCAAACAGATAATACTGATATGTTTGCTCAGGCACAAGAAATGCTTCGACAAATGTCCCCAGAGCAAATAGCACAATACCAGAAAATGTTTGAAAATATGAGCGATAGGGAAAAAGAAGAAATACTTAAAAAAGGACAGGATTTAGGTATAATTTAGATAAAACAATTTCAAGGAGTTTTATCTATGGCCGGATCAGGTCAAAAAGTTATTTTAATGGCCATTTTCGGAAATGGTGTGATTACAATATTAAAATTTATCGCATGGTTTTTCTCTAAAAGCCCGTCTTTACTTGCAGAAGGGGTGCATTCTTTTGCAGATACAACAAATCAAATTTTACTACTCGTTGGACTTAAACACTCTCAGTTTAAACCTAGTGATGATTTTCCAAATGGACATGGCGAAGCAAGATACTTATGGAATTTAATTTCTGCTGTCGGAGTTTTCTTTATTGGGTTTGGTGTAACTGCTTACCATTCACTACATTCTCTTTATATAGGTGATTTTTCCCCAGGAGAGCCCAGCTATTTAGGAATAGGTGTTTTAGTTATATCACTTCTTGTGGAGGGTTTTGTTCTAAAACAAGCATGGAGTGAAGTAAAATATCAAAAAAAAACAAAATCATTAATTCAGTTTTTTAAAGATAGTGATGATCCAACTGTACTTGCTATCTTACTAGAAGATGGAGTAGCTGTACTTGGACTTTTATTTGCTCTGTTAGGTCTTTTTCTAGGACAAGTTTTTCAAAATGCTATTTTTGATATTATTGCTTCCCTTTTTATTGCCATTCTATTAGGAGTAATGGCCATATTGCTTGGTCTCATGAATGGAAAATTACTTATAGGAAAAAGTGTCTCTAAAGACCATATTGCATTTATTAGAGAATTTATTAATTCATTATCTTATGTTTCAGAAATAAAAAGATTAGAAACACAAATTATTGGTGCCGGTGCAGTCAGGTTAAGTATGGAGCTGATTTTGGCAGAGGATAAAATTCTTACAATTTCCCAACTTGAACATGAACGTGATCGTTTGGCGGCAGGGGAAGAACCTATGAAAGTACTCCATGGTTTTCAAAGAAGAGTTTTAAGATCTACCGGACATGCTATTAACGTCATTGAGAGAGAACTCACAAAAGAATTTCCTGAAATACGAATTATTGATTTGGAGTTAGATTAAATGTCTTTTGAAGAAGCAAAAATACTTACAAATACTGTTATTGATTCGTTAGATCCGTATCTTCTCTTTAAAAAGAGAATTCACTGGGAATCAAATATTATTAAATTTGACGGAGTAACGATAGATGCAAGAAATGTATCTAAAATTCATGTTTTTGGCGTTGGAAAAGCAGCAAGTTACGAAGTTAAGGCCTGGATTGATCTTTTGAAAGAAAATAGTTTCTCTGAAAAACTTGGGATCTGTGTTGCATATACCAAGCGTGATCATAGTTTGAAGGAAGAGTTTATTCAATTAGAAGGAGATCATCCTTTTATGAGTGAACATAATGTTTTAATGACAGATAAATTTATTGATCATTTGAGTTGCATTGATAAAAGTGATATTCTCATTTTTCTTCTATCTGGAGGAGCATCTTCTCTGCTCGTTCGACCTATTGATGGATTAAGTTTTTCAAAAGTTCAAGAAATTAATAGTCATCTTGTGAACAGTGGATTGAATATTAATAAAATGAATGCTGTTAGGAAATCTCTTTCTCAAGTTAAAAATGGTGGTCTTTTAAATATAATCCCAACGAGAAAGATTTATCAATTTGTAAACTGTGATATCCCTGATGGTACTATTAAAGATGTTGGTTCTTCTCCCTTGTTTTATACACCTGTTGAAATGTCTGCTGTGACTGATTATTTAAATAAGTTTCAGTTGAATATTAGTTTTAAGGAAAAACAGATTAATAATCCAAAGTCCTTGATTAGTTCCAGTGCTCAAAATCTATTGGATGATTTGGAAAAAGTATATCCTAATGCTACTCGTGGCAGTATTTATGATAAGCACTTAGATGATGTTCTGAATGAACTTGCTAAGGATTTAAAACAAAATAAACCTCAGTTTCATATGAGTGGAGGCGAAGCTACTTTAACGGTACCAGAATCTCCTGGACTAGGTGGGCGCTCAACCCATTTTGTATTGGCCTTAGCAAATATTATTTATCAAGATGAAAGCATGAGAGATTATAAAATTTTATCTATTGGAACTGATGGTACTGATGGCCCTACAGATGCAGCAGGGGCTTATATCGATTATCATATTTTTACTTCTCTAAATACTAAGCCTTATCTAGAAAATTTTGATTCTTATCATTATTTTCAAAATGTACAAACTCTAATTAAAACTGGTCCA
>CAYFHZ010000201.1:0-6071 GCA_964342535.1 uncultured Bacteriovoracaceae bacterium
TATTAAGTGGTTTTTTTATGCTGAAACTGGTGTCGGTGATCTGAAAATCGACAAATATCTCTCTTTTGATCTCCCCTGATAAAACAACCGAATAAACATTAAAAATCTTTGCTAGTTTTAAAAGTTTCAAGCCATCTAACTCCCCATGTAAGTTGAGATCGAAAAAGGCCAATTCATATTTGCCTGTTTTAATTAGTTCATGTGCATCTTCAACATTTCTGGCCACAGATACATTTCCATGAGAACTTAAAAGCCTTTTGTTAGTCTGAGCAGTAAAGGCGTCGTCTTCGACAAGCAATATATTTAGTTTAGTGATTTCCATGCTGTGTTATTTATATGACGCAAGGATCATATTCAAGAGAAAAAGAATCATTTTCATGGCTAAATTACCAATTTGGTAATTCTCGAAAGCCAAAGAGACATATTTTTAAATAGTTATGAACTCTCAATTCTTCATACTGTAAAAAATTCGATGGTTTTAAACAGCACTTCAAACATAGCTCTAATACTTTGAGGATTTGGTAGTTTGTCTAAATACTTGAGAATTGGTAAAGTCAAAAGCAAGAACGAAAATATTTATCATTAGAGTGGTCTGTAAACTTTTCCTGTCCAAAATCTATACACCTTTTCATTTTTTCAAGCGAGAATAGAATACGGCTCACAAACCTAGTGAAAATGTTATTATGACCAAATAATGGTTTAGGAATTTATGTTAACAAGGATCAAATGAAACAATTTCTAGTTTTTATTTTTCTAATTACATTTCCTATTTTTAGTTTTTCTAAGAATTATTACTCAATACCTCAAATTGTACTTTTAACGTCATTGAACACACCAAGAATTTGGTATAGAAGTAGTAATTGGCAAATTAGCAGTAATTTAGAAAATATATTTAAATATAGCTTTGAAAGATCAGAGTACAAACTTAAGGTAGTTCATAATGCTTCTCTCTATGAGCTACATAAAGAACTTGTTAATCCTCGAAACATAGGTGTTTATTGGGTGTCACATGCAAGTGACAGTATGTCTTTGGGAACCAATATTCAAAGCAGTGATAAAATCGTTACGATAGACAAAGTAGACGTCAAAGATGCGTTTTCAATAGTACATCCGAATATGAAATATGTTGGTATTGTAGGGTGTAATGCTAAGAATATTGTGAAGAGGTTTGAAAACCTTGGTCATTACTTTGAAAATAAAAATTTAAAGATACATTCATTTGATAAAAAAGTATCCGCTGTTAAAGGTTTGAAAGAATCAATTTTGGCTTCTGTTAAATATATTGGAGCAATGTATTTCGATCGATACAGAAATATGGAAAAGAAGAGGTTTAGTTACACCCCAAGGTTGTTTGAGAAAAAAGACACCTTTGACAACTTTAATTTCAATTTCTTATGCCCTAAGGAAAAGAAAGGTGTAAGGGTTGAACTAAGGAGGGAGAATAATACTGACAGGGTTCTTTCAGAAGTCATCGTAAGGATGAAAGGTGGTATTATCGCATTTTTGCCAAGGCTTCTACCTAGAGAAAGACAGTCCATAGATACTTATATACCCACAAGAAACATCCTAGATGCTAAAGCATTAAAAATTTATGTTGAGTCTAAACATTTAACCTTATCTAAAAAAGAACTAGGTGAAGTTAACTTCCTCCCCAGTTGGAGTTATGGGAATTGGAAACTTAAAACTTCTTCAGATGGGAAACCTATAGGGTTAAATAAAAATATATATGATTTCACCGGGGAACTGCCTGGACCGGAGAAGATTGTTGATTACAAGCAGTTTAAGTGCTTATCTGATTTAGAGTTAAACTAAGTTTTCCTTACCAATTTGTAAACTTTACAACAATAAGAAATGCTCATGCTGGCGCGCATTATGCCGTGTTATGTTTCTCCAAATTATTATGACAAGGAGACTTTAAAAATGAAAAAGATTATACTTACACTTTCATTTATTTTATTAACTGTAAATGTCAGGTCTGCGGTAACAATCGCTTATCCCATTCCAGCAATAACAGCCCCAATGATTGCTTGCTATGCCACAAAATTCAGTACTGCTGAGTTTTTAATAAATTCGGATGCAGATAAATTTTATCCAGATAGAGAAAAGTGTCATAGGGAAGCATTAGCTTTACCTTTTTCTGCCATCATCGCAGGATTTACAGCTTCACTTAGAAATATAGATGAGCTGACAATTTTTCATAGGCTTGCAGTCGTACTGTATGGAGTTATCCTATTAAATGATGATAGTACAACTGCAGAGTTAACCCCCATTGATATTAATGACTTACCGGAAGATATATCAGCAAAAGATGCTATTGAGTATAATAATTATAAAACAGAACTTGAGATGGTTTTAAATATAGTTAGTGTTGAGGCCAGTAATAATCCAGAGATGACTGGGGTGGATGTGATATCTCATTCTCATTCTTTAATGGATGACTTGGAGATACCAGAAAATGTAAGATCGACATTTAAAAAACTATTTACTCCTCCGTTGAGTTATTAAAATCACTAGGTTCTGACTTTTAACCACTCTACAAAGCTGGTTATTAATGAACATTAAAAAGCCCAAGTTGATTTTCAAATTGGGCTTTTTTGTTTTTCCAAACTCTTTAGAGCAAGGATGAAATTAATTTCTAGAGTTTTAATTTTTAATAAATTACTGTTTAAGTCCCATGAAACTTGACTTTTTTAGGCGCAGGCTAAAGGTATTCTGACATAAATTTCTTTCTTGTCTCTTCATCAGCACAAACATAAATAGCATTATCTGCGTATTTAGGGTGTTCACTTATTGGATGGTTCACAGAAACATTCGCAACGATAACTTCCTGTTCATTAAGATCACAAAGGATAGTAGGAGTTAGCCATATTTAAGTTGATTCTCAATACGAATGAACTCCCCTATTATGCTAAAAACAAAAAAAAAGAAGCTTTCTCTCATGACGGATAAACCATTAATGCACCCACCCGAATAAACCCAAATGCAACCAGTCATAATTTAAACCCAAGGGCCTCTTTTAACTGTAAGATCCTCCTCATTGAGGAGGAAAATCGTGGCAAGAAAGAGGATTAGTATGGAGATTGCTAGAGAAATTCAAAGATTAAAGTTAATTGGTGAATCACAGCGAAAGGTTTCAAAAATACTGGGTCTTGATCGCGGAACAGTTAGGCGGTATTGGAACGAAGTTCCAGACCAAGAGATAGTAAACATTCCCAAGTGGGTTGAGCAAATTGACTGGGAGGAAGTTAACAAGGATATCAATTCAAAGGTGCCAAAAAAGATTCTTTACGAAGAACTTTCTGAGGTCACCAATCTTCCAAGCTATCAAGCCTTCTGTAAATATATTAAAAATAATATTAAAGATGAACCGAAGGCCCAGGTCGTCGTCAAGATAGAAAGAATGCCGGGTGACTCGATTGAAGTTGATTACAGTGGCGACTCAGTTCAAATCTTATCTCCGGCTACGGGCGAGTTAACAAGAGTTGAGCTTTTTGTTGGTTGTCTTAGTTACTCTGGTTTTATGTATGCGGAGTTTACAGCATCTCAAAAGCTTGAGGACTTTATAAACTCTCATAACAATATGTTCCAGTTCTTTGGTGGTGTGGCCAGATATATTATTCCAGACAATTGCAAAACAGCTGTAACTAAAACTGATAAATACGACCCACTTGTTAATAAGACCTATCACGATATGTGTGTTCACTATAATATAGCTGTTGATCCTGCTGATAGCTATAGTCCACGTCACAAGCCAAATGTTGAGAAGGCCGTTCATATTATCCAGCAGGGTTTTTTACCAAGAATCAGAAACAAAACCTACACCTCTCTTGTTGAATTGAATCGAGATCTTAAAGATTGGGTTATAAAGAAGAATTGTGACGTTATGAAAGGTCGTGGAAACTCAAGATCTTACTTTTTTGAAAAAGAAAAACCTCTTTTAAAAGAGCTTCCAGATACCACTTATGAAATGAACTACTTCAAAAAGGCAAAAGTCCACCCTGATTGTCATATTCAGCACCAACGAAACTTCTACTCTGTCCCATATAAGTATGTGGGGAAAGAAGTTGATGTGAAGTTTAATGGCAGTACTATTCATATTTATTATCAAACAAAGAGAGTTGGTAGTCATACTGTCTTGAAGGGGCATACGCACTATCAGACAAACCCTGCACATTATCCCGAGAGTAAAATCGTGGAGATTAATTATCATTTGTCTCAAGCAAGAATAAAGGCAAAAAAAGTAGGGCCTAATATGGAGTTGTTAATTGAGAAACTGATTAGCATGGATAAGTTCCCATTAAAAACACTTCGAAAAGTTCAAGGAGTATTGGGTTTATCAAGTTCATTTACGTCTGAATCTTTGGAGCATGGAGCTCAACTTAGCTTGGAGTTTAACAGATTAACGTATCAAGGATTAAAGAGTTTTGCGAAAAATTACAAGTACAGAAAACTGAGTGTCGAGAAGGCACCACAGAGGGATTTAAATTTAATATGCTTGCAAGGAGGCAAAAATGAATGAAGCAATAGGGCTTTTAAATGATTTAAAGTTTTTTGGTATTAAAGAGTCTATTGATTATCGACTGACTGAAGCGATCGAGAAGAACTTAACTCATCAGGACTTTTTAACTTTTGTTCTTGAAGATGAAAACCTTTACAGAAGAAATCGAAAAAGTGAGATGTTAAGAAAGAGAGCGAGGTTTAAAGATAAGGTTTATCTTGAAAAGTTTAATCCATCGCCTAAGCGAGGAGTAACAAAGTCGATGATTCAGCAACTAAAAAGTCTATACTTTGTTGATAATAATGAGAATTTAATTTTTGTAGGAGGGACAGGAGCAGGTAAAACTTATCTTGCTCAAGCAGTTGGGCATACAGCTTGTATGGAGGGAATTGAGACATACTTTATAACAGCAAATAAGTTTTTTAGAGAAATGGAAGAAGCTGAGGTGAATGGCGGATATCTTACCTATTTAAAAAGAATTAGAAGATCTCGAATATTAATCTTGGATGACTTTGGACTTAGAAACTACTCTCATAATGAAGCAAATTGGCTTTTAGATATCTTTGAAGATCGGTACCAAAAGTGTCCAGTTATTATTACATCACAGATAAAACCTCAAGGGTGGAAAGGTTTATTTGAAGATGAAGTTATAGCTGAGGCCATACTGGATAGACTTACGGCCTGTGCTCATATTGTTGAAGTTAAAGGTGATTCTTATCGGGCCAAACACAGGGTAAAAAATAAACTGGATAAAGAGAAAAATTGATGTAAGAATCTGAATTAATGAGGTCCTTACGGCCGGTTGCATTTGAGTTTATCTTTCTTGGTGCATTAAAAGTTTATCCATCAACGCGTAACTTGAGTTACTCAGTTAATACCCGAACTCAGGTTATCTAAGAAAAAGTCTTTTAAACTTTTTTGATCACTGTTCATTGAGATTAGCATTTATTAAAATTAAAAGGCTAATTTATCAACAGAATAAGAATAGGCCTACCGTGCGGTGCCGTAAGTCACAGAATATTTATAAAATTTTTATGCGTAAGCCCTAGGTGGGGAATAGAGGTCTTTCATAAGTCTGTAAAAAACAATACAAGTTTATCAAAATCCCCAGCATCAAAAGAGAGATCACAGAAGAATCATGTTTTTTGTATAAAGTCTATTTTTTTATTAGAACTTGATTTATCATATCCATAGATGTAGATATGGAAAATAATTTTTTATTAGCTTAATTTAGGCTTTTTGCTTTAGGAGAGATTTTATTAAAATGTTACTCTTTTTATCTATTGCTCAGTCACTTATAATCCTAAAGCTATCTTATGATTTTTATTTTAGTGACTCAGTAAAGTTAGTAGAAGATAAGAATCTAGATAACCAGGTACAGTACTTGAGTGATTCAGTTAAATTAGGAGGGAAAAATGGCTATGATATTGATTTTCAATCCAATAGTCATTTATCCCCAACGATGGGCGATAATAGAGCAACATCGATAGATATTCGTCCCTCTACGTGGGGTAGGTCAGAAATAAGGCTTATTCCAAATGGCGACGAAGATTTCGCACGTGGAGAATTAACA
>CAYFHZ010000202.1:0-6059 GCA_964342535.1 uncultured Bacteriovoracaceae bacterium
CATCAATAGACTCCTTTTTAATATTTTTAGTAACTTACAAGAATTGACTAATTTTGGCCATTATCTTTAGACACAATAATTAATGTTGTTTTGTGTCTATGAAGATATTGAGTTATCATAAGTTAAGGATAAATTAATAATGAAGATTATATTTATAGGTAGCTTAGACATTGTTGCTAAGTCTATTATCAAATTTTTTAATGAAAAGAACTCTGAAGTTATTGCTGTCTATACTTTTTTGGATGCCTGTGACAAGGTTTTGGTTAATGAGTATGATCTGATTATTTGTAATAATACATTTTCAGGTGGGACGGCCAAAGATCTACTTAAACATGTAAAAAAAAATGATGCTCTCAATAAAAATTCAACTTTTATTTTATTAACAAATCAAAAGAATAATTCACAATTGTTTAAAATTTCACCTAGAGCAGACTTTATTTTATATAAGAATGAAAATCTTATACAAAAGCTCAAAGAGTTATTTGATCAAGATTTTCATCCCGTAATGGCCAGAGAGTATGATGTTTTAGTAGTTGATGATGATCGTTTTGTTCAAAAAACAATTCAAGCATGGTTAAAAAAGTACTCAAATATTAATCTGACTTTTTCAAGTTCAATCAAAGATAGTGAAGTAAAAGTAGAAGCTCAATATGATTTAATTGTCTCCGATTACTTACTAACTGATGGAGATTTATATGATTTTTTAAGTCTTTACCGTAGAAAATGTCCAAATGATCAAACACCTATTATTGCATATACGGGATCAATTAATAAAATTGATTATTCTTTAATACCAGAAGATATTAACTTTATTGCAGCTTTTGAAAAGCCATTTAAGGTTGATAAGTTTCTAGAAATATTACAAAACTTAAATTAGAGGACTACTTAACTAAAGTAAGCTGTGCGTTTGACGATAAGTTCATATGAGTAAGTTTGTAAAAAGTTCAACAGAAAACCAAAGGCTTAGAAATGCGCTTATTGATGTAAGTGAGAAGTTTTCTAGTTATAAAGCTGAATTAAAGAAAAATAATCTTGAGCTTTCTCGTATTAATAAAGAGATTGATTTAAACAGAGAAAAATCTATTAAAGAATTAGAAGAGAAAATCCAAGAAATGGAAGAAAATATCAGATGGGTCAAATCATCTGAACCCGCCATAAAGGTAGTGGAAAGTACAGATTATTTAAAGAAGTTAGATATTCTTTAAACTAACTCTAAAATATATCCTTTTTCCATCCTTTGTATTTTTATATTTATTTTCTTTTCCAAAGAGATTGCAATATCAAGTTTTAGAACTTCTAAATAGAGTTCATCTAATTCATTTAAATCACTTTTTAAATTAAAACTGATAGAATTCTGTGATTGTTCTAGGTAGTCAGTTACTTCATTGGATTGAATATACTCTGAGATTTGAGTCAGGTCATAATTAGTTTTTTCAAAATCTAATGAATTTAGATTTATAGCATCAAGTAGCTCATTTTTATAAAGAATGTAGAGCTTATCAATTAAATTAAAATTATATTTTAAATTACTAAGAGATAAGTAGACATAAGGTAATTTAATTTTTTTATAAATATCTTTTTGGCCATTTTCAAGTGTAGTGAGTATATGAAATATGGTTTTAGCATTAATATGACCTTGATTGGTATAAAGCTGACTTACTTGATTTTGAAGTTGAGAACTTTTTCTAAATGCAAGAAGTCCCATTTGAAAATAACTTAATGGTATATTGAATTCATTTGAGATATTTGACATAAGACTAAAGGGAACATCTTCAAAAATATCCTTTTCTATTTTTGAAATTGTTGACTGAACAACACCAGCTTTTCTTGAGAATTCAACTTGAGTTAGTTTATTTAACCTTCTTACTGCACAAATCAACTCACCGATACTAAATGTGTACTCTTTCATTAATTCTCCTTTAATAATATTTTAAATCAAAGGATGCAAAGAATCAATTCAGTTGAGCTGTTGTTATGACTTTGTTTAAAAAATAGGGGATATGTGGCTTAGACAATTCTTTGAAAAAGAGGCTTTTAAATCTTTTAAAGTCCAACTCAGTTCCTAGCATCTTGATATAAGTTAATTCTGCAAACTCAAATCTCTGATGCCATTGTTGAATCTCTTCCTCTCTTGCTTTTCCTTCAAACACGACAGTTTGAACTTTTGTGCTTTCTACTGTTAGACCGTTATTTACAAGTAACTCAGGAATTTTCCTTCCCATATAAAGATCTCCAACAAAGTTTTGTTGTATTTTATGAATATAATCAATAAGCTCTTCATTTGGAGTACCAATATTTGCAAGGAGTCCATCTACATCAATGATAGTGAGTTTTCCTTTTGGGGTAAGGCTATTTTTTATATGTGTTAAAGAGTTTTCAAAATTATGAACTCCAAGATGGTGGGTTACATATCTCATAAAGATATGATCAATTTTTTCTTGAAAGGCACCAGTGAGAATATCATGCTGTGAGAAATGGATCTTTGGATAATGTGTTTTACAAAAATCAATATGTTCAGGTTGTAAATCAACGCCATAGGCATTGATATCAAATTTATCTTTTAAGAAATGAATAAGTGAACCTGCTCCACATCCGATTTCTAATACTTTTGATTGAGCCGGAAGTTTAATTCCTGCTAATTCAAGCTCAAGATTATAGTTTAATTCTTGTGATTGTTTTTTAAGTCTATGTACTTCTTGATCATTTTTTAAAGCATAATTCATTATATTCTCCGCATTCCATAGGGAATATGATAGCAAGGAGTAAGTTCTTTATCAAAAGGTTAATTATTGCCTGTTTTACGAATTAAAGAAATAATAGCTTCAGCTAGTACCTGAGGGGTTTCATAGTGAAAATTATGACATAAATCATTAAGAATAGAATAATCGAATTGTCGTGCATTTATATAATCAAAGGATGTGATTGTATCTTCTTTTCCATAATAAAACTTAATTGGAATCTTGGTTTGGTTTAATTGACTCATTTCATCCTTAAAATGACCGGCCATGACATTTGGAAAAAACTGCTTTCTAAACTTATTGTCCGTTTGTAAAAAACCTTCAATAGCACTTTTATCAGAACTTCTTACTGTTCTATTATGAAGGCATTGAAAAATCTCTATGGCCTGTTCTTTGTTTAAATTTTCATTTGATAAAAACTGTAGAGCTGGATTGGCCAAAAAAGGTAGTTCTCCACTGTAATCTATTGGAGGAGTTCCAAAACATATAACGCCTTTTACTGTATCTGGCAGTTGATCTAGAGTTTGTAAAATAATATGTCCTCCCAAGCTATGGCCAATAAGAAATATTTGATTTTGAGTCTGTGTAAAAATAATTTCCTTTAATTGACTGACGAAAAGATTGTAATCATAGATTTCTTGTTTCACTGAATCACCATGACCATAGAGGTCATAACTAAGTAGTGAAAAATGACTTAGTTCTGGTAAAGACAGTAAAGGAAAAAAAGTTTTTAAAGAATGAGAGTTCCCGTGAATAAAAATAGTGAGTGTATCAGATGTGTCATTTGTATGTGATTCTATATATGTTTCACCGGAAGGCAGGTCCATAAACATTTATTTGTCCTTTGATCTATTACCTTTTATTATGGTGTATATATGAAAGTATTAAGGTTTTGTCTCAGCTTTTTTTTCTTTTTCGGCCAAATAGCTTATTCAGCTTCCTTTATCTCTGTTGGCATGGGGAATACAAATTTTAAATCGGATGTTTTAACTGAAAATAGTGAAAATGATCAAAGCAATAGAGAAGGTGATTTACTGAGTTTACACTTTGGATATTTTTTAACCAATGCTTTGTGTTTTGAACTAGGCTATTTAGAATCAACTTTAGAGACTTATGATTTAAATCCAACACTTAATTGGAAACAAGAGGGAAATTTAAAAATAAGTACCGTGGGATTTCGTTATTTCTCTTATGAATTTTTGAATATTATTATGGGGATGAGTAAAGTGGCATATCAACCTCAAATTACTTCTTCTGATGCATTATCAGAATATACCTTAGGACAATCTAATGATACAGCTCCTTATTATGGCATTGGTTTTGGTTTAACATTTAAAAAATGGCAAATCTTCTATGATACAAGAGTTTTTGAGTTGCCTAGGAGCAAGGACTTAAAAGTATACAATTGGGGAGTTCGAGTCTTCTTCTAGTAAAGTTTCCACAATATAGGCTAAGTTATTAATTTAAAAGAAATCTAACGAAATAGTACTGTACTAAAACACCTGGGTAACCGATAATATGAATAACTTTTTTGGGTGATATGTTGGGATCTTAATCAAGATTTACTTGAATATGAGGTCATATGAAAAAACAATTAATAAGTTTGCTAGTAGTATTTTCTTCTGGATTTATTGCTATCTTGTTTTTATTGGGCCATTCATTTTTAGAAATGAGTGACCAATCTTATGGTGCAAAAATGATGGCCATATCTGATAAACCTAAATTTTTTCCTTCCGATATTACCTCAGTCACTTGGGTTCATAATAGAGTGAAACAAGTCTTATCGAGATCTAAAAACTCATTACTGTGGAATTCGGCTTATGGACAACAAATTATCCATAAAAGGCTACATTTTTTTTCTTCTTTAAAAGGTCATCAAATTGGACCATTAGAAAATATTGAAGGTAGTCTGACTCTTGGTTTTCAAGATGCAAGTGCATGGAAAGCAGTTTTTAATAGGCATTCATTTAGATGGATATCAGGACCTTACCAAGGAGAAGGTGGTCGTTTAAGTGAAGAAAATGCTTATGTATTGGCCACTGGAAAATATCTTTTTAAGCAGGGACCTTTAAAATGGTGTGATCAACACATAATAGCCCTAATAGGAAAGTCTCAATTAACCAAAGATCGATTAAATTCGTGGTTAAAGGAGAGTTGTAGTCCTGATATCGACTATATGCTAGATTTACAAACAATGAGTTACCATCAATTTTCAAATAAATATAATCTCACCTTACACGGAAATGAAAAAGCTACTATCAAATGGAATAATAATAATCTCATTTACCTTGATTATCCTAACAGGAAGTTACTCTTTGTTTCTAAAGATCTCAGAAAACAACTTGATAAAATTGCAGTGACCCCACTAAAAGGAAAATAAGATGCATAAATACAAGAGAAATCTATTTCTGCTAGATAAAAACTTTCAATTGAAGTTCAGCACATTTGTTGTACTTATGTTTTTACTGCCTAGTCTTATTTACCCCATCTTTATATTTGTACTCTATCATTTTCTTATAAAGAAAATAGAATCAGTGGAAATTGCAGCTGCGCTTGCTGATAAGGAATTAACTCTTATTTTGATTCTTATATCAATGCACTTATTCTTGTGTGGGATTATTTTTATTGTCTGTATTTTTCAAACACATAAAATTGCAGGACCTATATTTAAAGTAAAAAAATGGTTAACTCACCTTGCAAACGATGAAAAAATAGAGGGAATATATCTTAGAAAAGGTGATTACTTCCCCGAATTATTGGATTATATAAAGAAGGTTGCGGATAAGCCCTAGGGATATATTTAATATTAGTATTTTACTTTAAAGCAGAAAAATTAAAATGATGTTTTTATAATTTGCGAGATATTTCCCAGAGAGGTCTCTTTATTATCAGGATAGAGTTCATGTACTGGAGTCTGTTGAAACCACTGTAACTCTTGCCACTCGTCTGATTGCATTTCTTGTATTTGAAAGTCTCTCCACTCATCTTCACTTAAATGAATGACGAGCATTTTAAGATAGTTTAATACTTCAATTAATATCTTTCGTTCTTGTTCATTTGATTCCGTTCCCCTGTTCTCCCTTCATTCATTTTTCCTTTCTATTCTTTTGCACGTTCTCCCTGGCTTCTGTGTTCTGTGCTGTTTATTTCGTCCATTTCATTTCGTTCTTTCGCTGTGCTCCTTTATTCTGTGTTAATTTTGCATTTGGAAGCGCCGTCCCTACCGCAAGAGTATCGCCGCTGACGTTTCCCTCACCTTTTTGGGTGGCGCCGCGAGGTGAGGGGAGCAGGCGGGAACGAAGCGATAGGGACACATCGAAT
>CAYFHZ010000203.1:0-6054 GCA_964342535.1 uncultured Bacteriovoracaceae bacterium
TTTTGAAAAAAGAGGAGAGCCAATTCCACCAGCTTGGTATGAAATACCAGCCTATTATAAGGGGCCAACAACAGGTTTTATTGGAAATGATGAATTTATTCCTTGGCCAAGTTACACGCAAAAACTAGACTACGAATTAGAGTTTGGTTGTTTTCTTACAAGAGATGGAAAAGATATAAAAGCAGAGAAAGCTCACGAATATATACTTGGTTATACAATTTTTAATGATATTTCTGCCCGCGATATACAGAAAAAAGAAATGGCCATAAGACTTGGCCCGGCAAAAGGAAAAGACTTTTGCTCAGTTGTGGGTCCTGTTATTGTGACTGCTGATGAATTTGACTACAAAGAGCCTAACCTCAAAATGACTGCCACCGTTAATGGAGAGCTTTGGTCAGAGGGAATGACAGGGGATTCTCATTACAGTTGGGCTGAGATGATTGAGCATGCTTCAAGATCTGAGTGGCTACTTGCAACTGATTTCATGGGAAGTGGTACTGTTGGTACTGGTTGTGGACTAGAAATTGATAAATGGATTCAACCAGGTGATTTAATCGAATTAGAAATTGAAAAGATTGGTCGATTAAAAAATATAATAGGAACTCCAATCCAAGGATTATAATGCTAAGCTTTGATACTCAAGATGATTTTTCTCAAAATTATAAATTTTTAATAGGCTCTATCCTTCCTAGACCGATAGCCGTAGTTTCAACCAAAAATAGTGATGGGACGGATAATTTAGCACCATTTTCGTTCTTTAATGGCTTTAGTGCTAAGCCTTTTATTGTAGGTTTTGCTCCTATAAGAAGACCAAATACAGGTGCAAAAAAAGACACTCTTATTAATATTGAACGAGACAAAGAATTTGTAGTTAATTTTGCTACTGAATTTAATGCCTCTCAAATTAATATGTGTGCAACTGAACTTGAATATGGAGAAAGTGAATTTGAACTTTCATCTTTAACTCCTCTGCCTTCAGAGATTGTAAGACCATGTAGACTAAAAGAAAGTCCTATTCACTTTGAATGTAAGCTAAGAGACCTTATTTCATATGGAGATGGCCCAGGAGCAGGAACACTTATTACGGGAGAAGTTCTAAAAGTTCATATAGCTGAAAATATCTATGATGAAGGTCGTATTTCAACATCAGCTTGGAAGCCTGTTGGTAGAGGTGCTGGAAATGACTGGTTCAAAACAGACAGCACATTTTCCTTAGAAAGACTCACTAAAGCTCAAATCCAAAAATAAAACACGGCCTAAATAAAGCCGTGTTTAAACAAAAGAGACCTAGTTTGATAATACTGAAAATAAAGTTTCACCACCTCCTGATAAAATATCTATACGTTATTTTACAAAGGAAGTGTTAAGATAATTTTTAGTCTAAAAACTGTCTATACGATTTATTTTTTCACCTTTAAGAGAATAAGCCTGAAAGTGAACTTGGTTAAAGTCATTCATTTTATTTGATATAGTCAAAACAGCATAATTGGATTCACCATCAAATCCATCTACCCTGTACGGGTTAGACTTAGGATCACCTAAATTACCAGGAAACATCGCACTGTGAACACCACTTATTGTATACTCATAAGTTAATGTGCCTAATTCTAGTTCTGGTATTTCCATTACTTCTACCAAGTGTCTATCCCCAGAAATAAGAGCATATTTTTTATTTAGACTTTTTAATTCTTGTTTAAACTTTTGAAATTGAAAATTATGATTTCCTTCAAAAGACTCAAATCGATGGTATCCACCAAAGAATTGATCTCCTGAAACTAGCCAATTTAATGAAGCTTTACTTTTTGTTAATTCCTCAAATAACCACTTTCTTTGTTTTACTCCAAAATGATATCCCTTTTCTATTGTATCAGGATCTCTAAAATATCTATCATCTAAGAAGAAAAATTTATGTTTACCCAAGTTAAACTGAAATCCAGTTGCGAAACTTTTTTTAAGAATAGTGTTGTTTTTTGTAGGAAAAAACTGATGATACATTTTGAGACTTTCAGCCTTATCTCTATACATTTTATTCCCATCATTCATTCCATAGTCATGATCATCCCACATCGTAAATGTAGGAACTAAATTTTTCATTCGATAGATTTTGAGCTTCATTGCATGATCAATATGTCTTTGCCACAAATGATCTAAAGTCGTGGGAATTTTTTTTCCTATGTAAACACCGGAGTAGCTATCAGCATAAATATTATCTCCAATCATAAACGTCATATCTGGTTTATGATCAAATGCTTCTGGCCAAATAAGATTTCCAATTTCATTATACATGTCACTTGCACAACTCGTTATTAAAATTTTGTATTCATTTTGTTTTGAATTTAACGTTTTGAAATTTCTTACTTCGGTATAATTAAGGTCTTTACTAATAATATTTAAGCTATATTTTTTATCTGGCGTTAAAGAGTTCAATTCGATATGAGTTATTTCAAATGGATGATTTTTACGATTGATATGACTAAGCTTTTTTACTTTGACTTCATGAGAGTCTTCATCAAATATTTTAAATTTGGGTTTAGAAAAAATTGGATAAACAACTCTAATAATTGTTGAGTTTTCATCAGTCGTTCCCTGAAGTACTGAAAACTTGAACGAATCATCTGGCCTAGAAGATATTTCACCCGAAATAAATTTATCTTGAATATGTTTAGTATTTGAACAAGAAACGAGTAAAAGAAAAATAAATATTTTTTTCAAAAATTCCACCTTTTTGACATATAAATATATTTTGAAGTCAAAAAGGTGGAATGAAAAGTATTTTAATATTTTAGAAGTGATTCAAGTGCTTTGTAAACATCATCAATCTGAGGAAGAATAACATCTTCAATCCCCGGACAGTAAGCGACATGAGTATCTTTAGAACAGACTCGCATAATTGGAGCATCAAGAGCTTCAAAGCATTCCTCATTAATTCTGGCTGCGATTTCTCCTGCAAACCCAGAAGTTTTATGTTCTTCATGACAAATCAAAATTCTATTTGTCTTAGATAGAGACGTTTTGATTGACTCCATATCAAATGGAGCCAATGTTCTTAAATCAATTATTTCTATTTTCTTTCCTGATTGTGCTTCAAATCTTTTTGCTGCTTCAACTGATTTTTGAACAAGTGCCCCCCAAGCAATAATAGTTGCATCACTACCTTCTTTGACCACACGAGCTTTTCCAAATGGAATCATATAATCATCCCCCGGATCAGCAGTTCTATTATATCCTTGATAATATAAATGTTTATGTTCTAAAAACATTACTGGATCATCACATCTAATTGCTGTTCTCAATAACCCGGCAGCATCTTGTGCATTAGATGGATAAACAACCCTTATTCCTGGGTTATGAGTGAAAAGTGATTCTCCTGACTGAGAGTGATAAATTGCTCCCCCTCTTAAATATCCACCTATTGGCACTCTTACGACCATAGGACACTTAAAATCTCCTCCTGATCTATATCTTGTCGTCGCCATCTCATTTTTAAGTTGCATATAAGCAGTCCAGATATAATCAAAAAATTGAATCTCAACAACTGGCTTCAATCCTCTCATGGCCATACCGATTGCACGACCTATGATATTTGCCTCAGCAAGTGGAGAATTAAAAACTTGTCCAGGCTTTGCCACTCTTTGACACCCAGCTGTTACTTTAAATACACCACCCTTACCTTTCAGTTCTTCATTTTCAAGTTTATGCAATTCTGAGAAGTCAGCAACATCTTCTCCAAAAATTCTAATCATAGGGTTTTTCTGAATTTCAGATTTTAAAACTGAGTTGATTGCTCCTGCCATAGGAATATCTTCTTTACCATTAAATTCAGGTTCTGTTTCGAAGTCATCACTTGTTGGGTCAATCTCCATTGAATATAGGTGATCTTCAAAAGTATCAACAGATGGCCATTCTGTAGCGATAGCATCTGCCATTGCTTTCTTAACTTCTGAATCAATATCCGACTTAATCGCGAGAAGTTCATCCTCAGTTAAAAACCCTGCTTTTAAAAGAAAGTCTGGATAAGTTGTCAAAACATCTAGCTTTGCTTCCTGTTTTAGCTCTTCTTCAGTTCGATAAAAAGAATGATCATCAGAAAGTGAGTGGGAGTAAGGTCTTGTTACATGTGCATGTACTAGAACTGGTCCCTTACCTGCTCTTAAATGTTTTTCTGCTTTTTTCATTGTATCGTAAGAGTCAATTGGACAAGTTCCATCACATTCAAAAATTGTTAATCCTGGAAAATTCTCTAAACATTTAGAAATTGATCCAGCTGGGGTTTGCACAAATGTTGGTACAGAGATAGCAAAACCATTATCTTCAACCATAAATAGTACGGGGAGTTTATTTACACAAGCTGTCGTAATACCTTCCCAAAACTCACCTTGAGAAGTCGTTCCATCACCACAGGAAGTATAGATAATTTCATCTTTAAAATAAGGAAAAGAATGATCTACTCCTTCTTGGGACATAGACTCTAAAAACTTTCCAGCTTCAGCTGTTCCTACTGCTTGTAAGAACTGGGTTCCAGTACATGAAGACTTATTTATAATATTTAATTTAACATTACCCCAGTGCGCTGGCATTTGACGTCCGTGGCTTGCAGTATCACCTATATTTCCATTGGCCTGACATAACATTTCATAGGCTGTTACTCCAAGCCCTGTACAAAGAGCTCTATCTCTATAGTAAGGAATGAAATAATCATATTTAGGTTTTAAAACTTTTGTTACTGCTGACAAAATTCCTTCATGGCCTGCACCTGAAATTTGAAAATAAGCTTTTGACTGCTTTTTCATTGTTATTTCGGCATCATCAAGTTTTCTTGATAAATAAGAGTTTCTATACATATCCACAAGTAATTGTTTACTCATTTTATTTTTTTTAACTAGGTCTAATTTTGACTGAAATGCTTGCTGGCTTTTTGAGAGTTTCTTTGTATTGGAATGAACGTTTGTCACTTTTCCCCCTTAAAATTCAATAAATAAAATTTGTACTAAATTATAAGATATATTAATAAATGACCAGTTATTCTGAATAAAATTCCAACTACCCACATGTTTTTTCAAGTAGTTATGCAATGTCATTTAAGAAAACTTAATATTTTTTTTACTTTCTTCCGATACAATATTTAACATGAGACAACTAGTATTGAGCATATTTATTTTCGCTTGGGCAGCTGGTATAAGCTATGCAATATCTTTTATGCATGGAATGCATAAAGTTGAATTTCAAAATGATATTTCTACTGTCAAATTTAATTCCCTCCAATTTAAAGAAGATTATGCCATAGTCCACTTACTAACTGAAGAATGTGGTTGCTCTCAGATAATTGCTGAATATTTAATACAACGTGGAAAAATTGATGATGTGAAAGAATTCGTTTACTTCATTGGCCAATCTAAAGAGTATAAACAAGACTTAGAAGCTAAAGGGTTTATTATAGAGGAAATTGAAAATCAATTTATTCAAGGTGTTCCTATGCTTTCAATTTTTTCAAAAGATGGTGAACTCAAATACAGTGGAGGGTATAGTCAGTCTATAATAACTCCCATTACTAAAATACAAGATAAAAAAATTTTAAGTCAAATTAAAAAAAATATATCTAGTGAAAAATTTGTCGTTCAAGGATGTGCAACAAGTAAAAGTATTATAGGCCAAATTGATCCTCTTAGGATTAAGTACAAAAGGTAATGTAATGGAAAATAAAAAAACTTTTAGAGAAAACTACGATCAAAAAGTGAGTAAAGCGTTTATTATTCTCACATTAGCTCACATCCCTCTTTTTTTAGCAGTTGCATGGTTTTTTAAAACAGAATTTTCTGTCGCTATTTTGGGTCCGATTCTTATTGCATCTGCCCCTATCGTTACATATTTGATGAATCCAAGCTCAAAACTTACAACTAATCTGAACGGCTTTGCAATGATGGCCTTAAGTGGAGTTATGATCCACCTAGGAAAAGGTATGATAGAAATGCATTTTCACATTTTTGCATTTATGTCTTTTCTGATTTTTACTGGGCGAGTTTTACCTATTTTAGTTGCACTTGTTACAGTCGCTCT
>CAYFHZ010000204.1:0-6037 GCA_964342535.1 uncultured Bacteriovoracaceae bacterium
GTAAATTGAGTTCCTTTTCTGAGCCTAGCTTATTTAAATTTAGTTTAGAATAAACTGACATTCTCGCTTGCATTGTTACTACGATATCCTTCCATAAAGGTTTTGTTTTTAAGGTCGGTCCAATTGAGTAAGAAGAGAACTGATAATTTCCACTTGTTTCAAATTCTCCACTTACTGACTCATAAAGAATACTTATTCCTGGCCTTAACACAAATATACCTTGAGTACTCCAGTTAAACTCTAGTCGGTAGAGCGGAGCAAATGACTTCGGGTTATCCATTAAATCCTTACTATAATTTGGACTATTAAGTCCGGTATGAAGATTAAATTGAAATGCATATTTTAGATTTTTATCATCTTGTTTGAGCTTTTTCTTTTTTGGAAGATCCTTATAGTAATAAGGGGCCCGAAAAAGATTAGTAACTTTAGATATCCCAGACAACCTAGAGAAATGTACTCTATAAACAGGCTTTCCTTGCTTATCAACAATATATTTATTTAAGTACTGATCAGTCATAGTATGCGCCCTAACAATTAAGTGTTTTGTAGGATAGACGACTTCGTTGTCATTTATTCTGATGAGCTCCGTGCCACGCATAAGTTGGTAAAGTCTTAATGGACTTTTAGAAATTTCTTTAAGTTGAAGCTCATAAGCTTTAAGTTCACTTTGAGAGTATCTTCGCTTACTTTTTTTATCGATCTCTTCAATAACATTATCAATTTCTGGCTTTGTTTGTTTTTCAAATTCTTTTATAAATTTAGCATCGATGTCGGGATCAAAATCTTGGAGCTGGCGCAAGCCTGCTCTTGGAAGTGCCCGCCTTTTTTTCTCTTTTATGAGGTTTCGATTAATTTGTTCATTTTTTTCAATTGTACTACTAAAATCATTTTCAGGAAGTGCTTGTGATTGGATATTGTCGATAAATTCTAAATCTTCATCTGTAAAATCTTCGTCGTTGATAGTCTCTTGAGAGAAACTTGAAAATGATAATATGAGACAGATGAAAAAAAGTCTCATTGTTGTAAAACCTTTTTGATTGCTTGAAAATTTGTTTCAAAATGTACAATTTTAGGGTGTATATCAGTCTCAGCAACCCATTTATATTCACAATGTTCACTCGGATCAATTAGAATATCCCATGGTTGAGCAACTTCTAGAGCATACACTTTTTCAAGAACATCATTTCCCCACTGATCATGAAATTGAAATTCAAAATCAAGATAAGTTAACTTTTTGATATTTTTCTTTTTGAGACCTGTCTCTTCTTTAGCTTCACGTAATGCAGCTTCTTCGAAGTCTTCATTTTTCTCCACCCCTCCAGTTACGTTTTGCCAATAGAGCCCACGCTTCTTATTCATCTTTAGCAATAAAAAATGTTTTATGCGCTCATTGTCACAATAAAAAATAGTTGTTTGAACTTTTCTTTTTAACATATCTTCTATTGTATTGGGCAGAGTGAGAATAATAAAGCTTAAAAAGGTAATCAATTGATTGCGTCATTTTGAGTGATTTGGTATGACTTATCTATGGACTTACAAAATATATTATTAACGATAGCGCAGTGCACCCCAGGTTTTTTACTCGCAATTATTATTCATGAATATTCACACGGAAGAGTTGCTAAAATGTTTGGAGATGATACTGCCGAAAAAGCGGGAAGGCTAACTCTTAATCCTGCTGACCATATAGATATAATGGGTACAGTTATTTTTCCACTTATTGGAGCTATTTCAGGTTGGACTGTATTTGGATGGGCAAAACCGGTTCCAATCTCTGTTAGAAATTTTAAAGCAAGTGAATATAGAAAGGCTATCTTTTGGGTAAGCTTTGCTGGTCCACTATCAAACTTCATTCTTGGAACACTTTCAGGATTGGCCATGGCAATATGGTTTAAATTTGGACCTGCAGATACAAAGCTTTTTGGATCCGTTATTGCTATGCTTAAGTACTCTGTTCTTATTAATTTTTTACTCGGAGGATTTAATATTATTCCGTTTCCTCCACTTGATGGCTCAAGAATGTTGGCCAGTTTTTTAAAAGGTGAAGCACTTAGAAAGTATGAAGGACTTGCTCAGTATTCTTTTTATGTAATGATGGGAATTTTTGCACTAAGTATGATGGGGATACCTACGATTCACTATATAATTATGCCTTTTATTCAGATGGGTAATTTAATTACTTATCTATTTGTTCAGATGCTTCAGTAATAAAGAGAGAAAGATGATAGAAACAGATATTCAAGTTAGATTAGATAAATTTGATGGACCACTTGGTCTACTTCTTCACTTAATTCAAAGAGAAGAAATGAGTATCAAGGATCTTGATATAAATAAAATAACTGATCAATATCTTGATTATTTACAAAAACTTCAAGATGTAAACTTTGATACCGCAGGTGAATATCTCTTCCTAGCTGCTTCTTTGCTTTTTATAAAGTCAAAATCTATTACTGATGGTGAAGAAGAGAAAATTAGACTGGCCAACCCTGAAGATTTAGAAATTACAACAAAAACACAACTTATTCAAAAGTTGGAAGAATTAGCAAAATTCCAAAAATTGGGAGAGCATATGATGTTACTCCCTAAGAGAGATGAAGATATTTTTGTTAAACCAAAGGTAGATCGTAAGGCCATTCAAAATAGTATTTTAACTCCTATGGACTTAGAGAGTTTAAATGAAGTGATGATTGATTTCTTAAGAAGAGAAAAAAGAAAGTATACTGTTGTTAGAAGGGATAGACTCTCTATTAAAGAGAAATTAATCCAGTTAAAAAGTAATTTACAAGTTGGAACTCAGACAACAATGGAAAATTTAATTGATTGGGAAAAAGGTAAGGATGAAGTTGTTATTACATTCATTTCTTTATTAGAACTAGCTCGACTTAAAAAATTAGAAATATTTCAAAATGAACATGACAGTTCGATATATGTAAATGTCAAAGATAGCCTAGAGTCCTTTGACGTTGAGACTGCAGATGGATTTGAACCTGAAGAAGAAGATAATTCTGTTTCGACAGAAGGATTAGCTGCAAAAATAGAAGCACCGGTAGAAACACAGACGCTACAATAAATTAAAGAGGGATAGAAAATGAGTGTTATTGATTATAGTTGGGATTTTTCAAAAGAAGAGTTTAGTTTAGATTTAGACTTTTTTAATGAGAAAGAACAAGAAGATAAGATGTGGCAGGCCAGAACAGGTTTAAACTATGAAACCTTATGTGGTGCTATTGAAACCATTATCTTTATGAATGATAAACCGGTCCCATTGTTGAAAATTAAAAACCAAATAGATACTGATTTACCTTTAAGAGTTGTACATGAGTCAATCGCTAGGCTGCAATCAGAGTATGAGCAAAAGCACCATGGAATCAGGCTTATGGAAGTTGCTCAAGGTTATCAATTTAGAACAAAAGCAACTTACTCTAAAATTGTTCAAAATATGTTTAAGGTTCAATCTCTACAACTCAGCCCAACAGCACTGGAAGTTTTGGCCATGGTTGCTTATAAACAACCCATTTCAAAAAACTCTATTGAATCAATTAGAGGAGTTGACAGCTCTCATGTTGTTAGAGCTTTGATGGATAGAAGGTTAGTGAAAATAGTTGGAAGATCTGAAGAAGTAGGCCGCCCATCTTTATACGGAACGACGTCAGAATTTCTAGAGATCTTTAACCTAAATACGATTGATGACCTTCCAAGTGAAATTGAACTGGAAGAACTTGCAAATGCAAATGAAATTGGGCAGATATCTGATATCAAGACGATTGTTCAGTCAGGTGATAAAAAACGGTTTGACGTAGACGAACTTCTTGAACTGGATAAAATAAGTGAAAGTATTCAAGATATTGCTTCTGATACAAAGTTCATCCAATCCCTTAAATCTATGGATAAGGTAAGAACGACCGAAGAGGGAGTTGAGAAAAAATCAGCATTTGATATCCTTGAAGAGTACGTCAGTAAAGCTCAAATTATTGAGCAAAATAAAAATTCAGTAGAGTCCGAAATTCTAACTTCAGTCATGGATCCAAGACCAGTTACATTGACGATGATTAACCAACTACTAAACGCACCAGAAGTTGAAGAAGAAGAAAGTGATGTTGAAGTTGAACTAGAGTCAGGAGAAATCATTGATTTAGCTCTTGATACAAATGATAATGATCAAGAATTTGAATTACTTGAGAATGAAAAAGTTAATGAGCTTGAAGTTAAAGCAGATGATATTCTAGAAAGATCTCAAGCATTATTAAACTCGATATCTAATGGAGATGAAACTCTTATAGAAGCCCAAACAGCTTCTCTCGAGGATGATGTTGACACAGCGTTTGCTCGACTCTTAGGTGAAAATACTGAAGACATTGAGAGCGAGCAGACTATTGAGGTTGAGGAAGCTACTGAAGTTAACTTTGATGATTTAGATATTAGTAGTTTTATTGGAATGAAATTACAGCAAGCTCAAGAAACTGAAGCTAGTGATGATGAAGTATCAGAGGAAGCTCAACTTTCTAGTGCTCTAGATGAAGCATTTGCTAATCTTACTGGTGAAAACTTAGATTCTGATACTATAGATGAAGAAGAGGAATCTTTTGAAAATATTGACCTTAAGTCAATTCAAGATGATCTTTATGATTCTAAGTCTTCAGATTCATTAGAATCATAGGTAATCACTACATTCAGACTTGCATTTAATCTAAAAATAACTTAAAAATGCTCATTCAAATTTAATTACGGCCGTGAGGTCGAAAGGAGCAAAAAATGGCAAAGAACCATTCTGTTGAAAAAAAACTCATTAGATTACAAAAATACATTGCGGACTGTGGAGTAACATCTAGAAGAAAAGCCGAAGAGCTTATTGCTCAAGGTGAAGTACTTGTGAATGGAATGATTGTTACTGAACAAGGCGTAAAGGTAGATCCTCAAGAAGATACTGTTGAAGTTTCTGGAAAGATGATTGATCTACTTACTGTTGATCATCTTTATATCGTTATGAATAAACCTAGAGGCTATATGACAACGGTTAATGACCCAGAAGGACGTAAAACTGTTATGGACCTTGTTCCAATAAGTACAAGGGTTTTTCCAGTAGGAAGATTGGATTATCTTTCAGAGGGACTTCTTCTTTTTACAAATGATGGTGATCTTGCAAATAAAATTATGCATCCAAGATTTTCAGTTACAAAAACTTATGAAGTAAAAGTGTTTGGAAAAGTAAATACGATCCTTCTAAAGCGTCTCAGAGAAGGTGTTCAAGATAATGGTGATTTTCTTAAACCAAAGTCGGTAAGAGTCGTAGAGCAACTTCCTAATAAAACTTGGCTTGAGTTTAGGCTAGATGAAGGAAAAAACAGAGAAATTCGTAGAATCTGTGAAGCATGTGGACTTACTATTGATAAGCTAAAGAGAGTGGCCATTGGAAACTTAGCAATTGATGAATTAAAGCCAGGTTCTTGGGAATATATGACAAAGGCAGACTTATTAAAAAGTATTGGTTTGAATAAAGATGGTTCAAAATCAAAATTTTATACAGAGTTTGTTTCAACCAAGAAATCAATAGATTTGAAGAAAACGAGTAAAAAACAGAAAAATGCAAAACCTGCTGACGCATCTGAATTCAAGAGATATCGAAAAGATGAATACTATGAGACACTAAAATTGCAAAAAGAAGCGAAATTAAAACGCGATCTTGAAAAGAAAGAAATGGCAAATAATACTAAGGTGAAGTTCAGCTATCAAAAAACCGAAACCAAAACGATGATTAGAAAGTAATTAATTATCGTACTGTATAACATTCTCAGCATAAATTTGATCACTTAGTGTATCTACGCAGAACTCTAGTGCTTGTTGACCATAATCAATTTCTGTATCAACTTGAGAGAAGTTAGCTTGCTTTATTGCTGTAGCGACAAAGCGGAGTAGATCTGAACTATGATCAAAATATTCATTTTCATGCTTAGTTGTTAGGACATGTTTAAGCATAAGGTTAATACTTTTGATAAGTCTCACTTGCTGCGAAGACATATTTTGTGTTTCGATTTGGATA
>CAYFHZ010000205.1:0-6036 GCA_964342535.1 uncultured Bacteriovoracaceae bacterium
GAGGTGGTGTTGTTAACTGCAACTGAAGTGGTGTTCTAAACCTGAAAATCGACAGTCCTTGTCTGATCTTTACAGGAAGCAGTAACAATAATAAATATTAATAATACTATTTTTTTCACTATTCAATACTCCTAGTTCACATATCTCTTAATGTAATTTGAGATTTTGTTTATAAATTCTTTCTTATATCTTACTAGCTAGCCAGGTTGATATCCATGGACCTTGTTAATAAATATATAGCTGTCAAAAACAAAGACAGTCTTGAAATTACAAGTATTTATCAAAAAGATTTTTTTTATTTCTTTAGCTTAAAGGTTAAAATCTTAAAAGATCGATCATTAAAATTATGATACTTACCACCTGATGCGATAATCGTCACATATTGTTCATTGTTCACTTTGTAAGTTATAGGTGGGGCAGCAGAGCTTGCAGGTAGTTGATAACTCCAAAGTTCTTTACCATTTTTAGCATTAAAAGCAGTGAATTTCCCATCAATTGTTCCTGATGCGAAGACGAGGTCACCAGCAGTTGTGATGAGTCCTCCATAATTAGGCTGACCTGTCTTTGGTACACCTTCTTTTCTTAAGTGTTCATATTCTCCAAAGGGTTTAGACCAAATTATTTTACCTGTATTTAAATTATATGCCGTTATTTTTCCCCAAGGTGGCTTAGAAGCTGGAAGATCAGTTGTGTCTAAAAGTTGGTGCCAAGAAAAACCTAAATCAAGGAGTTGATTCTCTTTTAAATAGTTATCAAGGGTTGAGAATGAATTCACAAGCTTTATTCTCTCTTCTTCTGTTATGGAGAATTCTTGGATATATTTATGTGCTGTTTTAAGACTTTCAAAATTTAATAATCGATCTTTGTTACGAGTAAGAGTTAAACCAATTAGTGATGGGATAAATTTTATAGGCTTTTCTATCGCTTCAGGTAGCTTCAGGTAAACACCCTCTCTATCTATTCCATGACAACTAGAACATTTTTTTTGATAAAGATCGATTTTATCAACATCAGCAGGTATTTGCTTATTAAGGCGAAAAAAGAGATGTGCCATAAATGGTATTTGATTACTCGTCACATATAATGTTTGATTTATATGATTAATGGCCACACCCGCATATTCAGCACCACCATTAATACCATGATAGACGAATGTTCTGCCTACTTCCGGTGGTATTAAAAAACCAAAATTAGAATTTCGTGTTTTCCATTTTACAAAGTCATGATCTTTCTTTGTGATATCAGTAATATCATTTTGGTTAAAAATAGAGCTAGAAAAAGGTTCAGGGCTGAGTAGTTCTGGTTGGTAAGCACTCGTTTTTTCTCCAGGAACCACAGAGGAAGGAACTTTTCTTAAATGATAGTCAAAAACAGGAGTTCCGGATGATCTCTCTAGGAGAAGTAAATTACCAATTTTTGTAGCAATGGCCACAACATCAATTTTTTTATTTTTTACATTTATCTGGGTAAGCGCAGGGGGGGAAGGAATATCAAGATCCCATAATCCGTGAGAAATTTCCTGATGAGACCAAACGATACTTCCGTCTTTTCCCGATAGAGCTACAACGCTATTTGAGTAATTATTAGGTCCATGTCGGTTAACACCAATAAAGGCAGGTCTTGGGTTTCCTGTTTGTACAAAAATGAGATCTCTTTCCTTGTCATAGGAAAAACCTGACCAAGGAGAAGCACCCTCAGCGCTATTATATCCATCATTTAAGTTTGTTAACCATTTCTTTTTACCTGTTTTAGAGTCAATAGAAATAACAGCAGATGGAGTGTCAACAAGTGTTGCAATAATAGTACTGTACTCAGTAATAACAGGTGCACCTAAGGATCTTCCAATATGGGCACGACCTTCTTTAGCAAAATCTTTTACAGGTTGTCCTGAGTTTGCATGAAGACAAACAACTTCAAAACCTTCTGTGAAAATAAGTTTTCCTTTCCAGTAAGTAATTCCTCGTCTAGCAACAGGAGTTGTTCTGTCTCGAGGAAAATACTCCCAGTTAAGTTTACCGCTAACAGGGTTTAATGAAACTAAACTGTTTTTAGGAGTCGTTAAATAGAGGCTTCCCTCAGCAAAAATAGGGTTTGTTTGAACTGCACGCCATTTATCATTTTTATCTTTACTGGCATTATAAGTCCAAGCCAACTTAAGATTTTTAACATTTTGAATATTTATAAGATTATGATTTGAAAACTTTGATGAGCCAAGTCCGCCATGACTCCTTGTCCATTTATCAAATTGTTTTAAATCAAGTGGTTTTGCTTGTAAGGTATTTAAGTAATCATTTGGTCGAGATACTAAACCTTTTATAATTTTAAATTCTGGAAGTTTTTCCCTTTCTGATTTTGATTCAACTTCTCTATTTAAAAAGTAATTTTTTTTAAGCTCAGTATTCGTTAATTCTTTCGGCTTTAGATGCTTTATGTATTGTTCAACAATTTCAAGTTCTGACTTTGTAAGTCTGGCCTCATCCTTAGGCATGACCCCTGATTCGACAAGTTGATAAATTTCACTTTGTTTAGGTAGTCCCGCTACAACTCTAGAGTCAAATTCATCTTTATTATTAATCCAGCCATGACAATTTAAACATTTGTTATCTAAAACATTCGATTTAAGGTATGAATAAGAATAATCATTTTTCTATTCACAGCTGTATACTGACAATAAAACAATCCATAAAAAGGTATTTTTAAATTTTAATATTTTTGTTTTTAAATTATACAACTCAAGCCCCCAACTTCTTGATTGAAAATAAAATCTAATGAATTTATTCCTAAGTAACGTCTCATATTTATACTCTACTTCTTCCGATATTTAAATAAAGTATATTGTGTGAAAAGTTTGAATGAATTAATTTGGAAAAATATATTGTGCCAGGGCTATTTCATTTTTAGTTTTTTTATCAATACTTTCTTCTATGCTTTTAATATGTATGATTTTAAACTTTTTCTTGGCCAATAGTTTTTTAAATGATTTTTCAAAGTCTTTTTTAAATTGTGCGAGTTTTGGGTCCTTCCTGAAGCCAAAGTATCCTTTCATGCTAGCAATTGGTTGTCCTAGGGGTTTAAGGTAATTTTTTATTTTCTTTTCTTGTAGAAATTCCGCTATAGAGCGTGGGTGTGCTATGATGAGATCAAGTCTTTTTAGTTCGAGCATGGAAAAAAGTTGCGTTAAGTAGCTCACGTATAAAACATCAAGCTTTGCCTTACTAGCGTCAAATTTTTTACCTAAACTCCAACCTCTCAAAGCACCTATTTTATATTGAGTTAAAGCATCTAAATTATTATTCCATTTAATTTTTGAATCAATATTAGAATAGATATAGAGTGGATCTTCATAAAAATGTAAATTTGAATAATCAATGAAGGTCGAGCGCTCTTTGGACTTATAAGCGCCAATGATGGCATCCGCTTTACCTTGCTTGATAATCTCAAGTGCTCTTTTTAATGGATATATTTTTATATCAATTTTTACATTTAAATCTTCAGCTATGAGGTTCGTTATTTTTACTCCCAAGCCTTGGACTTCACCATTTGAAGTTTGCTCAGTGATTTGAGGAAAGTAAGCACCTACAAATTTGTATTCTTTGCTTTCTGCATTAAAGTTTATAAAAAAAATGAAAGTTAATATTAAATAAATCATAGAGGCTCTATAAATTGTTATTATAGTTTGATCCTATCATTAAAATAAGGGTTCGTTTTAATTTTATTGTAAAAAATGTCATTTTTTATTCCTAGTGAAATATGTCATAGCAAGGTGCGTATTTGGATCTGAGGCTGCTTATAACTAGACATTAAACTGTGCGCAACAAAAGATCTGCTGATAGCTTTTAAGTGACATACTCAAAAAATTTTAATAATTTCTTTATATGAGCGAAGAATCAAAAGAATGTCCTAAATGTAATTCCCCATATGGTTATCCTGATGGATCACTTTGGGTTTGTCCTGAGTGCTTTAATGAGTGGTCAGAAGATGAACCTGAAATAGATAGCGAATCAAATAGTGATGATCAATTTATAGATGCAAATGGAAATATCTTACAGGATGGAGATTCAGTTACCACTATAAAAGATCTTAAAGCCGGTAAAGGTACGATCAAAGCAGGAACTAAGGTTAAAAATATCAAACTTTTAGATACTCCTGTAAATGGTCATGATATCTCATGTAAAGTTGATGGACATGGGGCCATGTATCTTAAATGTTCAGTTGTTAAGAAAGCTTAGTAATAATATATATTTTTCTATTTATATAAATCAAGTTTTAGAATCTATATTTTGAAGATCCTCAACAACAAATAGTGGACGCATTTTTACTTCATCGTAAATTTTTCCTAAATATAGCCCTAGTACACCTAGAAATGTCAGAATAATCCCTGTGGAAAACCAAATTGAGAAAATAGTGGAAGTAAAACCTTCTACCCCAATGAGGCCAGTGAGTTTAGCAACTACATTATAAACAGCGATCGCAAAAGAGAAGAATGAAATAATAAACCCTAAGTTTATAGAAAGAATCAATGGCTTATTGGAATGACTTACTATTGTATTAATTCCATGATTAAGTAGCTTGATAAAACTATACGAGCTTTTTCCTGAAAAACGACTACTTTTGTTTATCTCTATATTCGCTCTTGTGAAACCTAGTGAATGAATAAGTAATGTAAAATTTCTTGCTTGTTCATTCATTTGGTTAAAGCTTTGAACGACTTTCTTATGGTAAATTCCAAAATGAGAGAGAGATGGGTCAGTTTTTATACCTGAGAAAAATGAAAAAATCTTATGGTTTACTGCAGATGCAAAAACTCGAAAAATATTATCTTCTCGATGAGTTCTCTTGGCCTGAACAATCATAAAATTATCAGAAATAGCTTTTTGATATAATTCATTAATTGCGGCTGGAGGATCTTGTAGATCACAATCCATTACGACAATCCATTGACCTTTGGCAAACCTAAGCCCCGCACTAATTGCATGGTGTTGACCAAAGTTTTTACTTAACTTAATGGCCTTAATATTCTTATCTTCTTTGTATTCTTGAATTTTTTTCCAGGAATTATCAGGTGAGCAATCATCTACAAGTATAACTTCAAAGTCTAAAGTAATTTGACTAATAGCAGCTATTAGTTGAGAGATTAACTCATCTATTATGTCTTCAGATTTGTATACCGGAGAAACTACACTTATTTTCATTTAAATACCTATGGATAAAGAAATTTAAAAAAATTGTATCAGTATTGTAGTTTTAAATAAAGATAAGATAGAGTTATATTAATGAAGAATAAATTGTATCTATTTCATTTTCTCTATTTTTGTGCATGGTCATTTTTTTGCCTCACAACCTCAGGTTTTGACTGGGATTCCATTCATTCGATTATTGAAATTGATATTAGAGTCTTTTATGAACAATTAGGTCTTCAAAAGTGGTCTTACCAATTTAATGGGGGAATGACGAGATATTCTAATCTCGGAACTCATCATCAAAGTCCATGGTTTATTTTTTTCTTGGTTTTTGGATCTTATTGGGGAGTCAAGCTTTTCATCCCTTTTGTGATGACAGTCAGTAACATCTTTTTTATTAAATTTTTAAATGAGAAATTGAGATTTTCTATGAAAAGCTCATTTTTATATTCACTTATTTTTAGTCTTAATGGCTATTGGCTTTTACATTTTTATCATGGTCATGTGACATACTGTGCTCAATATTTATTTATCGTTTCTTTCATGTATTTGCTGGAGTATTTAGTAAGAGGAAATAGAAAAAACCTTGTGATTGGGTGTGTTTTATTTTTTGGAAGCTATTCATTAAGTATTTACCAGACTTTAACATTCATGGTTCTACCAACAGTAATGTCATTATTAATTTTTATTGTTTACAATCTTTATAGAAAAAATTTCACAAAATCTTTTTATAAAAGATTAACAATCATTTTTGCATCTATCACTCCAATTATACTTCTATATGTACCTAAGATTTTAGCGGCATTAAATTATTTGGGAGTAAATAAGAGAGGAACAAATTATCTTGAACCTAGAA
>CAYFHZ010000206.1:0-5968 GCA_964342535.1 uncultured Bacteriovoracaceae bacterium
TATTCCTAACTCTTTTGATTTTTTTAAACACGCATTTTTTAAACTATTAAATGTAGAAACGACACTCTATCAGCCAAGTAGATTTGTTGAAGGCTATGGGATTCACGCTCCCTCTATAGATCAAGCAGTTAAAGATGGACTAGATCTTTTAATCACCGTTGATTGTGGAATTACAAATTGTGAAACTGCTGACTACGCTAAAGAGCAAGGACTCGATCTCATTATAACTGACCATCATAAAGATATTAGAGATGAAATGCCACATGCCTATGCTATTGTTAACCCCAATAGAAGAGATGAACCATTAGACTCTCCAATGAGAGCGCTTGCAGGAGTTGGTGTGGCATTTGCTGTTTGTCTAGAAGTGAAAAAGCAATTAGAGGAAAAAGGACAGACGATACCTAGTATTTATCCACTATTGCAATTTGTGGCCATAGGTACAATTTGTGATCTCGCCAAATTAAACTCTATGAATATGAAAATGACTCGTCATGGACTAAAACAAATTATTAATACCAAATATAAAGGTGTAGAAGTATTTTTTAATGATGAAGATCGCAATGCCCCTTTTATTGGCTCAGAAAAAATTTCATTTTATGTCGGACCACTCATTAACAGTAAGGGCCGACTCGATCACCCTGAAAAGGCATTAAACCTCCTTATATCAAAAAATCATAAAGAAGCTTTTGAAAATTATTCTCATTTGGAAATTTCAAATAGAGAGAGAAAACTCATTCAAAATGAAGTTTATCAGGAAGCAAAAGAACAAGTTATTAAAAATATCAATTCAGCTGAGCAACTTATAAATATTGTTTATGCTCCTCATTGGCATGAAGGAGTCATTGGAATTGTGGCCAGTAAGCTGGTTGAAACTTTTGAAATTCCTGCTCTCGTTTTTTCTGATGCCTCAGATGAGGGTATTATTAAGGCGAGTTGTAGAAGTGCTGGAGACTTAAATCTATTTGATGCACTTGATAGTTGTAAAGATCTTTTTATAAAGTTTGGGGGGCATAAAGCAGCAGCTGGATTGAGTATGCCTAAAGAGAATTTTCAAGAACTCAAAAAAAGAATGAATGACTATTTACTGGAAATTCCAGAAATACAAAGAACAGTTCAAGATCAATATGATACTCACCTCTCATTTGATGATATAAACAGAAAACTAGTAAAAGAACTTGAATTAATGGAGCCATTTGGAATGGGTAACTCCAGACCTGTATTTCGAATGAATGATTGTCGAATTGATAGCTATCAAATTTTAAAAGATGTTCATGTAAAGTGGACATTTACTCATAAAAATAAACCAGGGCAAAAAATTTCAGGTATTAGTTTTAATTTTATAGGTAAATGGAATACTCCACACCCTGAAGATATATTTGCAAAACAAGATATGGAAGGAATGACAGTACAATTCCAAATCGGAATTAATCGTTTCCGAGGTAATGAAATTATTCAACTTATGGTAGATAAAGTTTTTCTTGGTGAATACGAATCATAAATTTTTCTATCTTATAGAGTTACAATTTTTAGGTTTTCGCTATCATGGATGGCAATTACAAAAAGATGTAAAAACAACCCAGTTCATGGTTGACAGAACTCTTAATTTTATTTTTGAAGGTCAAGTAAAGTATAAAACCCTAGGTTCTAGCCGAACGGATAAAATGGTTTCAGCACAAAGCTTTCACTTAGAACTCTTTTGTAATGAAGAGCAAGACAGTGATAAATTACAGGATGATCTCAACAAAAATCTTCCACAAGATATCAAATGTCTAAGCGTTACTGAGGTCAGCGAAAATTTTGAAATTATTTCTCCCCAAAATAAGAAAGAATATCATTTCTATTTTTCCTGGGGAGCAAAGGCCCACCCTTATTCAGCTCCTTTTATTTTTAATACTCAACAAGAGCTAGATCTTTCATCTATGAAAATAGCTGCTAAACTTTTTGTTGGATCACATTCATTTCATAATTATTGCTTTCGTCCAGAAGGCAAAACGAATTTTAGAAGAGAAATTTTTGTAGCAGAAATTATTCCTAATACGTTCCTTACAGCAAATTTTTTCCCACAAAATAGTTTTTGTTTCAGAGTTCAAGGTAGTGGTTTTTTACACCATCAAGTTCGTCTCATGATGGGTGCATTATTAAGAGTTGGTAAAAAAGAAATAACGATTAAAGATATTGAAGAAAGCCTAACGGACATAAAAAAGGCGGAAGTTTTAATTGCTCCCGCCTCTGGACTGCATTTATTTAAAAGTTCTCTTAGCGTTTAATTGTAACTTTATTAATAACAACATCTTTAACTGGCCTATCTTGATTTCCCGTTTCTGTTGTTCCGATACTCTTCACAACATCCATCCCATTTACAACTTTACCAAAAATAGTGTATCCACCGTTTAAATGAGGAGTTGGAGCTAATGTAATATAAAACTGACTACCATTAGTATCAGGACCTCTATTGGCCATGGCCAAAATACCTTCTGAGTCATGCTTAAGTTCAGGGTGAATTTCATTATCAAATTCATATCCTGGTCCACCTGTTCCCATACCATTTGGACATCCTGCCTGAATCATAAATCCATTGATAACTCTGTGAAAAATGATACCATCATAAAAAGGACCATTTTTAACATTCTCTTGTCTTCCTTCCGCGAGATTTACAAAGTTCCATACGGCCATAGGTGCTTTATCAGCATATAATTCTAATTCAATATTCCCCATTGATGTTTCAAGAACAGCTGTCACCGTACTTAAATCCTCTTTGTAATCACTTCTTTCAAAACTAACTTCATTCATACCAAACATTTTACATCCTTTTATTTTATATTTTTAAATATATATATACCTTCAAGCCCTTGAGGTTTTGTCTCTGAAAATAAATAAATAACTTTCTGTTTAAAGAAATCATTTAATTCAACATGAAAATACGGTTTTTTTTCATTTGAATTTGTAAAAATACTAAACATTTCAGCTGAAAAATAGCGAACTCCTAGCTCATCAAGTCCAAGTTTCATTGCTAAATCTTCTAACTCAAATGAAGTTAAGCACTCACTTACAAGTATTGGAAATCCATCCAATACTTTCTCTGAGCGTATGATTTCCACCAACTTTTTTTTATTTGCTATTAATGGATCAACCCAGACTAAGCTTAATTTTTCAAATCGTGGAATCAGAAAGTCATAACTTCCTCCCACTACTTTTTGATACATATTATAAAATACATAAGCTTCATCTTTAGGAGACATGATACTTTGACCAGTAGACCTTAAATGTTCATTCAACCTTCTGTTAAACATAAGTTGTAAATGTAGCATCTGATCATAGCTTAAATTATAATTCTGCTTTAATTGCGTAAAGTTCAAATAACGAATAGGTACAGATCGAAAACAACCGCCATCCGTTGAAAAATTGGCCCAAAATGGCAATTCTGCCAAAAAGAACTGCTCTGCACCACTAGTGAGAAATACCTCACTAGCATCTTCAATATTTACACCATCTGTTTTTGTATATGAACAACTAATAAGTCCCAAAAGGCTTATTAAATATATTACTTTCAAAGTAGACTCCTACTATTAGGAGACTATTTTACATCAATATAAAGCAGTGAAAAGACTGATGGCATTAAAGAAAATACACCTTAGATTCACCTTTATCAGTACATGAGAACTCAGCAAATTTATAAATAAATTCTATAAAAGGTTGAAAAGCTTTAAAACTTGGAAGGCTTTGATCAAACTCTCCCCCAAATCTTAAATGTGCATCCCCTCTTTGATCAATGTATTCATTGATATGTTTAATATCAACTGATAATGGTAGAAAGTCTTCTTTTGTAAAATAAACTCTAATTGTAACATTATCTGTTTTTTTAAAATGTTTTAATGAAGCCTCAGAGTAAGGTATCTGAAAGAGACATCCTTCCCTAGAAATATCGACTAATGTCACATTGAATTTCGTTCCATTTTCATCAATCTCAGCATAGGAGCCTAAGAACTCACTAAATAAAACTCTCTCAAAGTTTCTTTTTCTTTTTTCGATAGACTCATTTCTTTTGGACTGAAAATCAATTACTTTAGACATGCTAACTCCTTGCATAATAATTCTAACATTCTTTTCGGATTTAACAGTAGGGGCTTAAAATTTTCCGCTTTGGTTGCGTGTCATACTTTAATTGGGCATAATATTCCATATTAAACAAATCATATGGATCGTTAGAAACTATGCAAAATCATAATGAATATTTAAAAAAAGTTGAAGAATATCTAAAAGATGTCTCTGTCATGGAAAGAGCAAAAATTCTTAGTGAAATCAATGATGAAATTATAAACTTATCAATTCCTGAGTTAAAAGATCCCCTCATTTATGCTAATGAAAAAAGAATCGCAAACTCCCTTTATCCCTATAAAGAGAAAAAACAATTTTCATTAATAGCATTATTTCTAAAATTATCAGCTTTTATGTTTGTATTTATAACTCTAGTGATTGGTGTTACCATTTGGAACTTCTCTCCTTTTTTTAAAGTAGATGAGGAAAATAACAGAGTTATCATTTTAGGTGGCCTTATCGATATTGATGGAAAGTCAGGAAAAATGAAGGTTTTTGATGATTTTCATTACTCTAAAGAATCAATGACAAATGATTTACAAGTAAATATGGCCATTCCTCAGGAAAAAGATGAAATCATTATTAACTTTGAATCTGGGGCTTTTGAATTAACAACCTCAAAAGATGATGAGTTAAAACTAGATTGTAAATTAGCAACTCCTCCAACTGATGATATCATTTCTAACGATATGGATCTTATAAAATTGGACTTCACCAAAATAAATGGAGCTTCTTGTGGTATCCAAGTTCCTGTAGAGAAAAAAGTTACACTCGAAGGAAATGAAGGCTCTATTCACATTAATAATCCAGAATTTAATATTTATATAATCCTTGAAAATGGAAAAGTTGCGATTAAGCCTGAAAGTGAAATAGATTATAACTACCAACTAGAAGTTTCTAATGGTATGGTTGGACAATTTGAGTCAATTGAATCTGATACTGCTTATGAAATTAAAGTCGATATCAATAATGGTTCAATTATTCGAAAATAATTTTTCTAATTCTTCTGGTGGTCTTGCAACAACTGCTCGTTTGTTATGAATAACAATTGGTCTTTCCAATAGCTTAGGGTTTTGAGTCAAAGCATGGGCCAACTCATTATCATTAGCTTTTTCTAAACCAAGTTCTTTAAACAATTCCTCTTTTTTTCTAATAAAACCTGATATAGGTTCTTGTAAAAGCTCTTCTAATTGCTTAACTTCATCAAGAGAAATCCCTGTTTTTAAGTATTCTCTAACTTCTAATACTAAGTTTTTACCTTCTAGTATTTCAAGTGCCTTTCTACTTTTAGAACATTTAGGATTATGATAAATAGTACACATATATTTCTCCTTATGAGGTCATTATGGATTTAAAACATATCAAATTAGAGTATGAACGAGAAGAACTTGAGAGAAAAAACCTCACTTCATCCCCGTTTGAACTAATTCAAAAGTGGTTTAACGATGCGCAAAAAGCTGAAATTAGTTATTTAAATGCTGCCAACCTTGCAACCGTAAATACAAAAGGTGTCCCATCTAATAGAATCATCCTTTTAAAAGAAATGACAGAGAAAGGAGCTATCTTTTTTACCGATTATTCGAGCTCTAAAGCAAAAGATATCGATACTCACCCTGTCGTAAGCCTATGTCTGTTCTGGAAAGAACTAGACAGGCAAATACGTATCACGGGTACCGCAGCAAAAATACCTCGTAAAGAATCTGAAGCTTATTTTCATTCACGCCCTAGAGAGTCACAATTAAGTGCCTATATATCAAAGCAAAGTGCTTTAATTGATGATGAATATTTACCTTCTGAACTTAAAAAAGCACAACAAGAATTTAAAGATCAAATCCCATGTCCAAAAGATTGGGGAGGATATATTGTTACTTAC
>CAYFHZ010000207.1:0-5958 GCA_964342535.1 uncultured Bacteriovoracaceae bacterium
TTGCAGAACTTCAAACCAAAGCTTACGAGCAGAGATAACTTCTTTTGCTCTTCCCTCTTTTTCATATTGAGTATAGAGCTTTCTAAATTCTTCCCCATAAGCATCTACAAGACCTGGACACTCATGTGGACACATAAGAGACCATTCTTTATCCGCTTCAACTCTTTCCATAAAAAGGTCATTGATCCAAAGAGCTGGGAAGAGATCTCTTGCTCTCATCTCTTCTTTTCCGTGATTTTTTCTAATTTCAAGAAAGTCTATAACGTCTGCATGCCAAGGCTCTAAATAAAGAGCAAATGATCCTTTTCTCTTTCCACCACCTTGATCAACATATCTTGCTGTATCGTTGAAAACTCTAATCATAGGAATGATACCATTTGAGTATCCATTTGTTCCTTTGATAAATGTTCCTTTAGCTCTAATATTTTGAATGGCCAAACCAATTCCACCAGCTGATTGGGAAATAAGAGCACAGTCTTTAAGAGTATCATAAATACCACTGATACTATCTTCTTTCATTGTTGCTAAAAAACAAGAAGACATTTGTGCTTTTCTCGTTCCGGCATTAAAAAGAGTTGGAGTTGCATGAGTAAACCATTTTTCAGATAAAAGATGGTAAGTTTCAATAGCTGCTTCAACATCCTCACCATGAATTCCAAAGGCAACTCGCATAAGCATATGCTGAGGTCTTTCAACAATTTTTCCATCAACTTTCAGTAAGTATGATCTTTCTAGGGTTTTAAAACCAAAATAGTCATATTCAAAATCTCTTGAGTATGCAATTTCAGAAGAAATTCTATCTTTAAATTCGTGAGCTGCTTTATAAAGTTCATCCGAGATAAGGGGCATTTTAACTTTATTAACCTTATCCTCGTAATTATAAAGTTTATCCATAGCTTCAGTAAATGAATCACTTGTGCTTCTGTGAAGGTTTGCTACAGCAATTCTTCCAGCAAGACGAGCATAATCGGGATGAGTTGAAGTCATATAAGCTGCAACTTCTGCAGATAAATTATCAAGTTCAACAGTTGTAATACCATCAAAAAGTCCTTGAATTGTTCTTCTCGCAACTTCAATAGCATCAACGAACTCTGAGTTTAATCCATAGGTCAACTTTTGGATTCTTAGGGTAATCTTATCAAATTTAACAGGTTCTTTTTTTCCTGATCTAGTCGTAACAAACATTCTTATATCCTCTCTTTAGAAATCTGCGTCTAAATTAAAATCAAATCCACCATCACCTTTTACTGAGTTCATCACTCCTGCTTTTTGGTAATCTCCAACTCTTTTTTCAAAAAAGTTTGTTTTACCTTGAAGTGAAATTAACTCCATCCAGTCAAATGGATTATTTGCAAAATAAATTTGTGGAACACCAAGTTCAAGTAATAATCTGTCCGCGACAAATTCAATATACTGACACATTTGATCTGCATTCATCCCAATAAGTGAAACAGGTAAAGCTTCTGAGATAAACGATTTTTCATAATCAACGGCCTCTCTAATAAGTGCTTGAACTGTTTCAACAGGAAGTTGATTTTTTAAATGCTTATAAAGTAAACAAGCAAAATCAGTATGAAGTCCTTCATCTCTAGAAATTAATTCATTAGAGAATGTAAGTCCTGGCATAAGCCCTCTTTTCTTTAACCAGAAGATTGAACAAAATGATCCAGAAAAGAAGATACCTTCTACAGCAGCAAAAGCAAGAAGTCTTGTGGCAAAATTAGCTTCATCTGAGTAGATCCATTTCATGGCCCAATCTGCTTTCTTTTGAATACAAGGAATATTATCTACAGCATGAAACAAATAATCTTTTTCTTTTGCATCATTAATATATGTATCAATAAGGAGGCCGTAAGTTTCAGCATGGATGTTCTCCATTGCAATTTGAAAACCATAGAAACATCTAGCTTCTGGAATCTGAACATCGTTATAGAATCTTAAACATAGGTTCTCATTTACAATTCCATCACTTGCTGAAAAGAATGCAAGAATATGCTTAATGTAGTGTTTTTCATCATCATTTAACTTTTTCCAATCTTCCAAATCTTGATAAAGATCTATCTCTTCTGCAGTCCAAAATGAAGCCATTGCTTTTTTATACATCTCCCAGATGTCATCGTATTTAATTGGTAGTAGAACAAAACGATCATTACTTTTGTCAAGAATAGGTTCATTTACAGACATAGCTTCTCCTTAATCCGTGTGCTGTGTGTTTATTAGGATTTTCCTCTCAATAATTAAAATATATTTGAAATTTCTCTCAAAGTTTCCTCCTCGGGATTAAAATGACAATTGGGATCTGGCTTAAGGAATTTCACCTTACACAGTTGCGGGACAGCTTCGGATTTTAACCGAATTCACCAAAAATCATTGTGTGTTCTTAGAGTAAAGAATCAGTTAAGTCATGCCAAGGAAAATTTTCTTACAACATCTCATTTTTTAGCATATGTCGTGGTATTAAAACCTTAACGCACTCTTAACACCACAATATATAGGGCACCATGAAACGCATCAAAATAGATTTTTTTTAAGCACATGATGTTAATTCTTGGAAATTTAAATAAAAAATATAAAATCTATTTATGAATAAAATAAAATTTACCACAACCTTAATTGCAATGATGGCACTTTCTTATGGAATCCTAGAGATTCAGAGTTTTCTGAGTGAGAATATCATCAATCACAATACACCTCTTAAGCAAGCACTCAATGATTTTTTAAATGGTAAAATAAACCCTTAAAAAATATCGAGCCACAGATTTAATAGAGTTAAGAATAAGCCTGAAACCACCGGTATAGTAAGGTTATCATCAATATTAAATGAACTCATTAATTCTGAAATCGCCGCAGCAATAGCTCCTAGAAAACAAAATAAAATAATATTTGGAGAATGAATTTTATTGATCGCAAGATAAACAATAGCAATCAGCAAGGCCGTAAGAAACGCTGCTAAAGTTCCTTGTAAAGTTTTATTTGGTAATAATCTTTCTCTACCAAATTTAACACCAATTATTGAAGCAATAGGATCAGCATAAATAAGAAATAAAATTGATAAAATGGCTATATGACTTTCATAAAATAATATCGATAAGCCCACTCCTAAAGCGTAAAAAGGAAGTCCTGAAAAACTTAATTTCTCAGACCTTCTCATTAAGGGGCCAAAGTTTTTACTTAACCACAAGTTTAGGGATTCATTTTTCAAGCGATAAAAGTCAATAAGAAAACCAAATATGGCAATACCAAGAGATATCTCTCCCCATAGCATAATACTTGTATGAAAATAGTAATATAAAAATAAACATATTGTTCCCACTAGGATATGCCAAAATCTTCTCATAAAGTGAATATCAGATCTTCTTGCCATTCCAATATTTTGCACTTGGTCCATGAAACATCCTTTCTACTGCTATTTTGCTTTCAAATACATATTTTCTATTTATAATGTCTTAGTAACATGTTTATTACAGTAGTTGTACAACAAATGAAAAATGAAAAGTGATTTATGAACTTATCCGATCAATTTAGTCAGAATGACCAATTTATTAAGTCTGAAAGAAACTGCAAGATTTGGGCTATCGGCGGAGGAAAGGGTGGCGTTGGAAAAAGTCTTGTCACCGCCAATACATCTATATGCCTTGCCTTAATGGGATATCGAGTCGTAACCGTAGATCTCGATCTTGGTGGTGCTAATATGCACACCTGCTTAGGTGTACCCATTCCAGAGAAAACTCTATCCGATTATATTTCTAAAAAAGTAACGAACTTTCAAGACCTCCTTGTTCCTACTCCAATTAAGAATTTACAGATTATCTCTGGAGCGCAAGATGAGTTAGGTATCGCTAATCTTAAGCAGATGCATAAGAATAAAATTCTCACAAAATTAGCTGAACTTGATGCTGACTACGTATTACTAGACCTTGGAGCAGGTACGACCTATAATACTCTTGATTTTTTTATCTCTGCAGATAAAGGAATTCTAGTTATTCTTCCTGAGCCAACATCAATTGAAAATACTTATCGATTTATCAAATCTGTATACCACAGAAGACTTAAGATGATTGAGGAGTTACTAGATATTCAACCCCTTATAAACCAAGCGATGAATGCTAAAATATCTACCCCTAACAGTACTCCTGTTGAGCTTGTAAAAAGAATCATTGAGATTAACCCTGAAATGGGAATGAAGTTACAAAGAGAAATTAATAAATTTCAACCACAAGTGATAATGAATCAGATAAGAGGCCAACAAGACATCGATATCGGATTTTCAATCCAAAGTGTATGTAAAAGATATTTTGGAATAGATATGAATTATATAGGCTATCTCGACTACGACTCTGCTGTTTGGCAATCAGTGAAAAAAAGAAAACCACTATTAATGGAATTTCCAAACTCACGTCTTGTTAATAATTTTGATCGTATCGTGCATAAACTTTTAGAACTCGATTAAGGAATAATTATGAATTTAGAAGATAAGAAAAATTATTATGAAGTCTTAGAAGTTCCGGTTTCTTCCACTTTACAAGAAATTCACAATGCCTATGTCAGAAGTCGAAATGCTTACTCAGGTGACTCCGCAGCCCTATACTCTCTTATATCACAAGATGAATGTGATAAAATATTAGAACAAATCGAAGAGGCATATTCTATTTTAGGTAGTCCTGACAAAAGAAGAGAGTATGACAAAGCAAGAGGTCTTAACCAAAACCATACTCCAGAAGGTTTTGGAGAGCAGATATTGAATGAGCCCGCTTATAAACCTAGTCACACTTCTCAACAAGAATTTTTAGAACAAGCGAAATCAGAAGAATTTAAAACAATCGCACAACAAAATGCTTTAAAAGAAGAATTTAAATATCAGCAAGAGCATTCTCAAAGAAACCAAGTATCAGTATCAAAAGTACAAGCCTATAAAAAATTTGGATTATCTTTTGAGCAAGATTCAAATTTTGAACAAGAAATTGAAAACTGTACTCAATTTACGGGTGAATTCCTCAAAAAAATAAGAGAGTATAAAAAAGTAACAATAGAGCGAATGGCAGAGATGACCAAAATATCCAAAACTTATATAAGAAATATTGAGGATGATGAAATTGCTAAGCTCCCAGCCGATGTCTACACACGTGGATTTGTTTACCAATATGCAAAGTGTTTAAAATTAAACCCAGATGTTGTTGCAAAATCTTATATTCATCACCTTAGACAACTTAAAAATCCAACTACCTAATGAGTGAAGAAGTTTTAAAACTTATCATCACAGATGAAGACCATAATAACTTCAAGAGACTTGATGCTTATCTTGCTGATAAATGTACTGATATTAGTAGGACAAATATAAAAAAACTATTTGAACAAGGAAAAATTAAGTCCACTCAGAAACTAGAAATTAAGAAACTTCCACCGATTGGAACTGAGATAAATATCATTATCCCTGAACCTGCCCAGACGAACTTAATTGCTGAAAATATTCCTCTCGAAATTCTCTATGAGGATGAATATTTAATGATTATAAATAAGCCTGCTGGACTAGTTGTCCACCCTGCTCCTGGTAATTATACCGGAACTCTAGTTAATGCCATTCTCTTTCATTGTGATGATTTAAAAGGTATCGGCCATGAAATGCGCCCCGGAATTGTTCACCGATTAGATAAGGGAACTAGTGGAGTGATGGTTGTTGCTAAAGAGCAAACAACACATACGGCTCTTGTTGAGCTATTCAGTAGCCATAATATTGAAAGAAAGTATGAAGCTATATGCTTAGGCACTCAACTGCCAGATAAAGATACCGCTAAATCATTAATAGGAAGAAACCCTGGTAATCGTTTAAAAATGACCTCAAAGGTGACTAATGGTAAAGAGGCCATAACTCACTTAAAAGTACTAGAAGGCTTTAAATATTTTTCCCATATCGAACTAACATTAGAAACTGGTAGAACACATCAAATACGTGTTCATATG
>CAYFHZ010000208.1:0-5958 GCA_964342535.1 uncultured Bacteriovoracaceae bacterium
AAAATAATAACTACCAGCAAGAATATCATCAGTATCTATGGAAAGTGTTGTTAAAGCATCACCACTCGTAAAACTATTCACTTCATTATTATCTTCACAATTATTAGAATTATTTGAGCCCATATATATTTTAATTGTGGCATCATCATCAGGGTCATATGAAGTAAAATTTAAACTAAAAGAGTTTCCTTTTAGTATGTCGTGGCCACTTGATGGTGTCACAAAACTAAAACTAGGAGCTATATTATCTATAATATCAAAAAAAATATCTCTTCTTTGTTGATCAAATTCAATCGTAACCTTTGAAGTACCTGCAGTAGTAGGAATAAAGTGAGCACTTTTTCCTCCAGGGTTAACTGATAATGTTCCAGAATCACCTTCTAAACTCCACTGAACTTCTTTGTTTTTTATGAATTGTCCATTTTCATCTCTTTCAATAGCAAAAACTTGAATGCTATTAGATCTGGTAAAGAGGGAGTAATTTTCAAGTAGTAAACCATTACCATCGGCCGCAGTCTCAGCATAGATTTCTGAATTTGTGACTGAACTTTTGAGTTCTACTTTTACATCTGATTGAATACAACCAGTCAAGCAACAAAAAGTGATATATATCATTAAAATAATTTTATATTTCATATGCTCATTCTACTTCATAAATATTAAGACATTCTTAATACTCGACATTTCAAGAAGTTATCGGAGCAATTTCAAAATAAACTTAAGACAAACTTAAGATTATGACAATAAAAACGGCCAATTCAAATAATTTTATATTTTTATATTAATTTATTCGAGTGGGAATAAATCAGGCTTTCAGTAACTTAGCTCTTTTGAAATTAAGACTAATTAAGGGTTCATTAATCAAAAAGATAGTAAAGTAATCAAAAGGAAACATCATGTCAGATATTAGACCAAAGCAAGAATTTTTTCTTAACAACAATTCATTCAATGAAAATAAAACTGCAACAGATATCAAAACTGAAGATATGCAAAAAATCTTTGATATGCTTAAAATATGTACTGAAAAAATGAATGAATCTGAATGTGAGGAGTTTATGTCCCAAGAAATTACAGATGATATAGAGTTACCATCACTAAAGCTAACAACTCATGAAATGGAAGTATTAAAAAGAGGCCACTTTATAATTTCATATCTTGGTGAAGTACCTCAAGTGCGTGCACTAGGTCAGATTTTAAGCAATTATATTTATTAACTTTTTACTTAAGTAAGTCAGGTCTAAATTTTTTTGTAATATTCTGAGAACTTTTTAATTTAAAAGAGTCTATTTTTTTAGGATCGCCCGACACTAGTTCTTCTGGTACAACATTCCCCTCAAAGTCTTGAGGTCTTGTGTAAAGTGCGTGTTCAAGCATTCCACTAGCAAATGATTCTTCAACCGCAGATAATTTATTTCCCAAGACACCTGAAGCAAACCTTAATGAAGAGTCTAGTATAACCATCGTCGCTAACTCTCCTCCAGAAAGAATATAATCTCCTAAGCTATAAAACTCATCTACATATTGTTCTAAAAAACGCTCATCGACTCCCTCATATCTACCACATAAAAAAACAAGATCATGATTATCATTTGAAAAATGATCTTGAGCAAAACTTTTAGCACAATTATGCCCCCAAACTTTTCCACGGGGACAAGGAAAAATGACTTTTAATTCAGATTTAATATCCGTATAACCACCTGGACGAACGATACCTTCCATCAAAGCATTTTTTAAAACATCAGCTCTCATGATCATTCCAACGCCACCACCGAATGGTGTATCATCAACACCCTTAAACCCCTTTTTACAATACTTAGGAATTGAAACAAAGTTGACTTCAAACTCAAGTGTTCCACCACGCTCATTTCTTAAGGCACTTGCGACAACACCTCTTTCTAGAAAGGAATGAAAATAATCTTCGAACATAGTCAATATCCAAATTCTTTTTTTCATTCTTCATACTCCGGAATAATAAGCGTAATCTTTTTTCGTTTTAAGTTTATATGTGGAAAAAAATGTTCTATAAAAGGAAGATCAATATTTCCTGTTTTTAGACTGAGTTGTAGAACAGTTTGAGCACCATTCGAATAATGATTTTTGACCTTACCAAGACTATGCCCATCGATATCAATTACCTCTAACCCAATAAGATCCTCAAGGTAAAATTCATCTTCACTAAGTTTTGGAAATTTATCCCGAGGAAACTTTATTGTAAATGGTATGATCAATTCAATATCCTCTCTTGATTCTACACCACGAAGTTGACATATAACTTTATTTCCAAATTTTAACTTAGTAATAAAGTACTCTTTCCCCTCATCTGGTAGTTTACTTTCTTCTGTGTACGGAAATAAGACAATGCCCTCTCCTTGCTTGAGAACACCGCCATCATCATTGTACAGCTTTAATGCAACTTCACCTTTAATTCCATGAGGTCTTAAGGAATGACCTAGTTCAATCAGTTTTGACATAAGTATAATTATCCTATTAAAGGAACAAAAAAAAAGCCAGTAACACAAGTGCTACTGGCCTATTATATATTAAATTTAAAAATCGCTTATTCTATAATTTCTAAAACAGATCTTCTTTTAAGTTTTGTAGAAGCTGCATTTAAAATTGTTCTAAGAGCTTTTGCTGTTCTACCTTGCTTACCAATGACTTTACCTCTATCAGTTTCATCAACGACTAGCTCAATAACAACAGTTTGTTCACCTTCGATCTCTCTGACTTCAACCTTTTCAGGGATATCAACCAAAGACTTACTTACGTATTCAATCAGATCTCTAAGTTCACTCATAACACCTACTTATTTAGAATTATTATTAACTTAGTTTAATTGTACACGTTAAGTAAACTAATTCAAATTTAATTTACTATAACTTAACACCATGCTTTCTAAAAAGAGACTTAACTGTATCAGAAAGTTGAGCTCCTTTACCAATCCAAGCTTGAACTGCTTCAACTTGAACGTCCTTAAGTATTTCTTTAGAATTTGGATCATACTGCCCTAATTTTTCAAGAAATTTACCATTTCTAGCTGCTCTAGAATTAGCCGCTACAATTGTGTAAACAGGTTTATGTGTTCTACCACCACGTTGTAATCTAATTTTAACCATTTATATGTCTCCTATAAAATCAATAAACTTTCAAAAGCTAGTATTTCTAAATCAACATCCCTATAAAGTCAATCTAAAAAGCTTTTTAAAAGAACTTATTACCAAATTGGCCTTTCTTTTTTCCGCCTTTAGATTTCTTACTGGCCTTGGCCTGTTGTCTAAATCCTGGCATAGGTGGCATTCCTGGAATCTGTGGCATTCCTCCACCTTTCATCATCCCCATCATATTAATCATCATCGATTGCATTTGCTCAAACTTTTTAATAAAGTCACGAACATCTTTCTCTTGGGTTCCAGAACCTTTAGCAATACGTGTTATTCTTGCGTCATTTAAAAGCTTATGATCTTCACGCTCTTTTGCCGACATTGAATTAATGATAATTCTCATTTTTTTCATTTCGTCTTCCGCTGGACTTAAATCACCAACCTGTCTTAGCATTCCACCCATACCAGGGATCATTTTTAATATACTCGACATTGAACCTAATTTATTGATTTGATCCATTTGTTTAACAAAGTCAGTGATAGTGAATTGCTGTTTCTCAAGCCTTTTCATCATCCTTTCAGCTTCTTTCTCATCAATTGCATCTTGGGCTTTCTCAACAAGACTAACAACATCACCCATGTCTAAAATTCTTTTTGCAAGACGGTCTGGGTGGAAAGGCTCAAGTTCTTTCATTTTTTCACCAACAGAAATAAATCTGATAGGAACTTGAGTTACATAACGTATAGATAGAGCAGCACCACCTCTTGCATCTGAATCCATTTTGGAAAGAACTGTCCCAGTAAGACCTACTTTCTCATGAAATACTTTTGCAACATTAACAGCTTCTTGTCCTGTCATTGCATCCGCAACTAATAGGACCTCTGGATTTTTTAATTCATTTTTAACATCTACAAGCTGTGACATAAGCTCTTCATCAACTTGAAGACGACCTGCAGTATCCACAATAACAACTTTCTTACCAAGTTTTTTTGCTTCTTCCATCCCTGCTTTTACTATATCCTTTGGAAGCATCGTTAAATCAGAGTCAAAATAGTCAATTTGCATATTTTTAGCATGCTTAATTAATTGATCCTTGGCCGCTGGTCTAAAATTATCCGCAGGTATAAGATAAACTTCCTGCTTTTTCTTAGATTTAAGATAAAGTGCTAATTTCCCTGTAAATGTTGTTTTACCAGCTCCATTCAAACCTACAATTAAAATAGGATTAATGGGACGTTCAAGGTTAAGTTCCTGATGCTCTTCTCCCATAAGGGCAGAAAGTTCATCATGCATCAATTTAACAAATTGCTCTCCAGGATTAACTCCACGAATAACTTTTTCACCGAGAGCTTGTTCTTTAACTTTTGCAACAAATTCTTTAACAACTTTAAAATTTACATCTGCTTCAAGTAGCGCTGTTCTAACTTGCTTTAAACTATCTTCAATATTTGCTTCGGTAATTTTTCCCTTACCACTTACATGCTTAAACGCATCTGAAAACTTCTCACTTAAAGTATCAAACATTCTTAACCTCTATCCTATTCATTAAAAAATCTGTTAATTCATCAACTGTTTGGACACATAGATCTGCCCCTTCATCATAAAAGCTTTGAGCATACTCACTACTTCCATGACTCCATAAGGCCCCTATTGTAAAAGCACCAAACATTTTACCGCCAATAATATCCCCTATTGAATCCCCAATGACAATCACATTTTCAGCAGAAGCTTCAGGGACCAAATATTCTATTCCTTCAGGACTAGGCTTGGGAGCTGTCGTTTGCCCACCACAAACATCTTGAAAAAAATGTAAAATATTTTGCTCCTCCAGAGAAGTGATGGCAGATTCTTTTGACCTAGCTGTCCAAACATACATAGGAATATTCAAATCATACAATTTTTGTAATAAGGTGGTAAGTCCTTGAAAAACATAACGCGGTAATACGCAAGTGTTTACGATAGTACCGTCATGATCAAAGATAATATGTATAGTTTTTTCCAAAATCGACATCCTTGCATTTACGTTTTATGCTTTACGTTGTAGTAAGACTGCATGCATATTAAAGCATTTTCACCACAATTACAAAGCAAGATAAATGATTGCTTAACAAGAACTCAGAATGTTTCTTTAGGAAATATCACTTTTTCTTCACCTTTACTCTTAGCTCCTATGGCCGGAATATGCACACCTCCGTTTAGACTCCTAATGGAAGATCTTGGTGCAGGAGGAACTGTAAGTGAACTTATTTCATGCCACGGTATCAATTATGAAAATAAACGTACCCTTGAAATGTTAAAAATAGACGAACGGGAAAAGAATGTAGGTATACAACTTTTTGGAGAAGATGGAGCCGCCATGGCCAAAGCGGCCACAGTTGCACTTCAGTCTAAACCTAAATTTATTGATATCAATATGGGCTGCCCTGTTAGAAAAGTCGTAACTAAGGGAGGGGGATCTGCTCTTTTAAAGAATATAGAAGATCTTGCGCCGTTTTTTAATCAAGTAAAGAAGGCAATAGATGTTCCCTTAACAATTAAAATTAGAACTGGCTGGGATGCTGATGATATAAATGCGGATAAAATTGAAAAAATTGCTCTCAACGAAGGTGTTGAATGGGTGGCCATTCATGGCAGAACAAGGGCCCAACAATATACAGGTCATGCTAATTGGGACTATATAGAGAACTTTGCAAAAAATTCAACTCTTCCTATTATTGGCAATGGAGATTTACACCAACCCCATCAGGTCAAAACAAGACTCTCCAAAACAAATTGCCATGCTCTTATGATCGCAAGAGGTTGCTTGAGAAATCCATTTATTTTTCTAGAAAGTCTTATTCCTGAAGAAACCAAAAC
>CAYFHZ010000209.1:0-5939 GCA_964342535.1 uncultured Bacteriovoracaceae bacterium
AATACAAGTGATTCGGATAAACAAATCAATTCCTTTACCTCTATAAAAAGCAACTATAATTGCAAAAAAGATACTTGTTACAGTTGATAAAATAAAAGCAGGTAGTGAAAGAGTAAGAGAGGGAATAGCTCCTTGAACCATCATGCTAGAAATCTCCTGCTTCGTTGCCCAAGATCTCCCAAAGTCAAAGGTAAATGCTGATCTCACTACATCTAAATACTGCATAAATAAAGACTTATTAAGACCCAGTTGCTCTCTTAGAGCTTCGGCCTGCTCTGGAGAACCATGCTTTCCAAGTAGCATAAGTACAGGATCACCAGCTGTTACATTAAATAATACAAAGACTAGAAAACAAACACCAAGTAACACTGGTACCAGATACATAAGCCTTCTAATTATATAGTTCCAATTTCCACTCATTAAAATACCTCTTCTTAATTAGCTGCCGTTTTTTGTTTAGAAGCACCAAGTTTACCTGACTCAAGAATCTCTTTTTTCACATCCAGATCAATATCAAAGTATTTTGCATTTCCATGACTGAAAGTAGAAAATTTATAATTTTTAAGCCAAGACTGCTTTAAGACATAGCTTGTTCTATGTACACCAAGCATAAGAGGAACTTCATTAGCAAGTTTTTGAGCTAATTTAGCATACTTAGCTGCTCTTTCAGGTCCTGGCTGCATATTTTTTGCCACCTCAAAAGCCTTATTAAACTCTGAATCATTATAGTTACTTCCATTTGGCCCTGGAGAAGCATTTGGACCATAAAGTAGCTGAAGAAAATTCTCTCCATCTGGATAATCTCCTAACCATGCCATTCCATACATTTGAGCTTGTTTCATTTTCATTTTTTGAGTAAGTTGTGGCCATGTATTTGTACTGACTTTAATCTTCACACCGATATCACTCATAGACTTAGCAAAAAATTCTGCCATCTGTCTTGCCACTGTTGTAGAGGTTGTCTCGTATTTAATTTCTGGCAATCCTTTACCTTCCGGATAACCTGCTTCAGCTAGTAGTTTTTTCGCTTTTTCTAAATCATATTTTGCATATGGGTTAACAAACTTTTCATCATAACCACCAATACCTGGAGGGATGATTGTTTGAGCAAGAATGGCTGTTGAATTATAAAATAGTTCATTCGCTTTTTGATGATCATAAGCAAGACTCATTGCTTGTCTTAATTTAGTATTGCCTTTGAAAACGGGATCTTCATGGTTAAAGGCAATATAAGTTATATCAAGGTCTGGAGTGATTTCTAAACTAATCCCCATTGTTTTGAAAACTTCATTCAACCCCTGGTCTGGAGTGATCGTTTGGCTAAAATCATCTTTAGGGATACCTGAGAAATCAAGCTCTCCACTTTTAAATTTTAAGAAACTTGTAGAAGCTTCTGTAATTATATTGACTTTAATTTTATCAACAAGTGGAAGTTTCGCTCCTGCATTAGCTAGTAACCCTTTCTCCTTATCACCAGGATTCCCTTCTAATGGATATTTTACTTCTCTATATGTTGGATTCTTAACATACTCGATAACATTTGTTTGAGTATAAGTCTTTGTCATAAAAGCACCTGTTCCAACAGGATTATTTAAGAACTCAGGTCCATAGAAGTCAACCGCCTCTTTAGGAACTGCATAAGTGTAAACCATTGCAAGTGAGTAAAGAAACTGAGGGTACTTTTGAGTCAATTTAAATTGAAGAGTATAATCATCTAATGCTTTCAACCCCTCTACTTCATCTGCATAGTTAGCTTTCTTTCCATTATATTTATCTCTCCATTCATTTAACCCAACAAGTTTACCATCTAGTAGCCACCAACCAGTAGATGTGTTCGCCATATCGGCCATTCTTTTAATTGAATAAACGAAATCTTTTGCTTTAAGCTCTCTTCCTTTCCCTTGTGGAAAGCACTTATTATCTTGAAATAAAACACCTTTTTTTATTTTAAAGGTATATGTTAAACCATCTTCAGCAACAGTTGGCATCGCCTCAGCTAAATTCGGCATTAACTCATATGGTCTTTTTAAATAGTGATATTGTAATAAACCTTCATAAACTCTTGCGACTTCATTACTAGAATAAGTATCTCCCGCTTGTACTGGGTCAAAACCTTTAACTTTAGCAGTAACAACAACTTCTAAAACTTTTTCAGAAAAGTTTTTTTTCTTTGTACACCCAACTGTAATTGCAAGTACAACTAGTAAGTTTAAGCTCAAAACAGCTTTTAACATATCAAATCCCCTTTATGATGATTTATCATTTTCGCTTTAAATTTCTATAAAATTGCCAATACTTTGACAACCAGTGCAATTTGACACTAATTTACTCAATTACTTGAGGCTCATTACTGTCATTTTCAATACAATTTCTTACAATTAGGTCTAAACTATAGCCTTCGTTAGTAGAATCTACATAGTTAAGACTCATTAAACCAAAATAACGCCCTGAAACAATATTTGTAAATGTTGCATTAAATTTAGTATTTTTTAGTGTCACATTTAATGTATTACCGCTCGCTTGCCATTCAAACTGGCTCTGCTCTTCACTTTTACCACTTTTTTGTATGAGGATTTCTTTAAGCAGGCTTCCAACATTCGTGACAAAAGCTTCAATAGATTTGGGGTTAACACCTCTGTTTTCACGCAAGATTTTATCTTCAATAGTCGAAGTGTATTTAACATTTTTTACATCTGACCAATCAACTTCAAACACTTCCGTTTTTCTAAGAGGAAAGTCTAGCGCTAGCTTCCAAGAATTTTGATGATCTTGTAAACCACTTTCATATGAGAAAATGTACTTACTTCCCTTTACTTTCAGTCGTCCTTTACCAGAACTTGACAGACAAATCTTTTGAGAACTCACAGAAAGATCTTTTGATACTTTGGTAATTTTAAATAAGGAGCATGATGTTAGAAAGAAAGTCATTATAAGTGCAAATTTCATGCATATATAATGACCTTATGATTTTAATTATACAACTAAATTAATTGGTTTTAACTTGATAGAATGATGCTGGAACTCTTTTTTGATCTAGTTCCTTTAACACATCCAGCAATTCTTGACGTTCAGAATCTGTACTGGCCGACTCTAGAGCTTTTTTCACATAGAGTTTAGCCTTACTAAAATCTTTCATATTGGTAAAAATAATGGCCAAATGTTTATTAATAGAAGTGTCATTTGGTATGAGCTTATTTGCTTCTAAAATCACATCAAGAGCTTGCTTTAAATCGCCTTTTTTAAAATAGTACCATCCAAGGGAATCTTTTATATATCCATCTTCTGGACTTAAGTCTGTTGCTTTTTTAATATATTCATATGCCTTATCCAGAGATTCATTTCGCTCTAACATTGAATATCCTAAGAAGTTCCAGGCGTGAGCATTCTTTGGATCCTGCTCCAGAATTTGCTCCATTATTTCTGCAGACTTGGAAAACTCTTCTTCTTTCTCAAAGAGTGAAGCTAGGTAGAATTTATGTTCATTACTAAATGTTTTTTCAGTTTGAACTAACTCAAGTGCTTCTATTGCTTCATCATTGTCCTCTAAACTTTCATAATAAGATGCCTTCACCACGCTAAAGTCCACTTTAAAAGCAGATATTTCTTGAATTTTTGAATTCACAAACTGCACAAACTGAGAGTGATATGGTCCATTCTCTTTCGTATTTTCATATTCATTTTTTGCCATAATAGAGAGCATTTGAGCGATTTGAAAAGAACTATCCTGATAAAGTCCTGATTCACTATTGATTTGCTGGAAGTAATTCATCGAGTTTTGATAATCTTTCATTTCTTGAAAAATACCACCTAAATAATAGAGTATTTTATCATTCTCTGGTGCGAATTTTAAGAGGTCATTGAACACTGCAATTGACTTCTCATATTGCTTAGAATCCTTATAAAGGATTCCTAGTTTTACCTTTAAGTTTAAATTCTCAGGATCTAGGTCTGAAAGCCTTTCAGCATAAGGAATAACTTCATTAAATTTTTCTTGAGTAAATAAAAGCTGTACAAGCCTAGAAAGGATCAGAGTATCACTTGGATTACTTCTCAGGTATCTTTTATACGTTACTAAAGCCGCTTTTTCTTCACCTAGCTCCTCATGAATAAGCCCTAATGCCATTATGGCCTGTGAAAACTCTGGATCTATTTTCGCAGCTTTTTTAAAGTAAATCTTAGCACTCTTAAACCATTTTTGTTCTACATAAATTTTTCCCATATAATAAGAGTATATTCCCTTACCAGGGTTCTTTTTTTGGCAACTCATTAAAAGTTTTTTCGCTTTTTTTACTTTATTTTCAAGAGCATATGACTTTGCTAAAAAAACACATGGTTCTTCGCTTTTAGGGTGAAATTTTAAAAGCCTAGCATATGTTTGTCTTGATGCCTTAAAATCTCCAAGACTTGAATACACCCCTGCCAAAACGAGACCCACCCGCAAGTCCTTACTTTTAGAGGCCTTAAAAACTTCCTCTAAAATTGACTTGGACTCCTCTAATTCACCATTTCTAATAAGACTTATTGCATATTTTTGCTTAACAAACTGATCATTAGGTGCCAACTTTACTAGATGTTTAAAAATAAGGTTTGCTGTAACGTAATCTCCTTCCATTAATGCTGCTGAAGCCTTCAAATACATGTCACTAGCAAGGAACCTAACCTTGTCTGGACCAGATGCTTTTGCTGCAACAGATAGCTCCTCAAGCCTTTTAGATACACGCTCTACTGTCTCTGCATTAAGCTTTTCAATTTGTTCCTTCGTGAGCTCTTTTTCTGGAACTTCAGTACTTTTTTTGGCAGTTTGGGCACAGCTCATTATAAAAATAAGGGAAACTAGGTAAATTGCTGATCTTAACGTTTTCATCTAACCTCTTAATACTTTGAGTATTTTCATTAAACTCTCTGTATTCATCGGCTTGTCCTATATGAAGTGTTAAAAAAAACTCTTAATCTATATAAAAGCGGAAAAAAAGACCCGCAAAACAAATATTATTTACACACTTGTATCAGCTGGGTAAAAACTACTTAATTTTTTTAAACTTCTTATAAATTGTTTTTTTTTTGACTATGCGGGTTGACTTTTTTGATTCAGGGCGTGTATGAAGATGGCACGAAAGCAGTGATTGTACTGTAGCGTTATTTGAAGCAGTGCAAACACAATGTTAATTAGCAACTTTTTACTCTCGCGAAAGTAAATAGTGAATGATAAAAAATAGGGGAAACCAAAAATGAAAGAAGTTAGAATTATCAAAAGGTACCAAAACAGAAAACTTTATGACACTTTTCAGTCTTGTTACGTAACTCTTGAAGAAATTGCTCAGATTATTAGAGAAGGTAATGAAATCCAAGTAATCGACAATAAAACTAAGAACGACATTACATATATGACTCAACTTCAACTTCTTGCTGACCAAGAAAGAAAGTCTACAAAACCAGGTGATACTGAACTCCTTAAAAGAGTAATCAGAGCTGAAGAAGGTACACTTACTGGATATATCAGAGGTCTTGAAGCTCAACTTAACCTTGACTTCCCTACTTCTATTGTTGAAACTGAAACAGCTGAAAAGAAAGAAGAAACTGCAATTCCAGCTTCTTCATTCATGAATACAAGTGTTAACTTAAATACAGTTGAAACAAATACTACAACTTTAAACTAAGTTTCATCAAAACAACTTTAAATGTGATAACAGTTAAAAATATGACAAATTTAAGACATATACTCATGGCCCTCGTGGCCATGAGTTTTTTTATTTTAACCTCAGCTACTTTTGCGAGTGAAGAAAAAGAACAAGAAAAAGAGGCGGCCAAGGCGATAACTGCAGCTAAAAGAGAAATTCATAAGCATGCACTTGGAATTGGACTTGGTCAGACATTTCTCTTAGGTAATTTTCAATCCAAAGGTGATGATAAAATAGCTGCTGACCTCTTGTATACTTATA
>CAYFHZ010000210.1:0-5934 GCA_964342535.1 uncultured Bacteriovoracaceae bacterium
TATTAATGAGATATGGATTTCGACCAATTGAAGTTATTAATCTCAAATTGAAAGATATTCTTTGGGAGGAAAAAAAGATAGTTATCCAAGGAAAAGGCAAACGCACCATCTTACCTTTAGAATCAGATGTTAAGGAGGCGCTAAAAAGTTATATCAAATATGCAAGGCCCGGCTCTAAAGATAAAGAAGTCTTTATTCGTGGCAAAGCGCCTTTCGTTCGTTTTAAGCAATCTGGAGCAATATCGTCAGTAGTTCGGCATGCATTAGATCGCTGTAATTTAAAGCCTCCAATATCAGGAGCACGACTACTAAGGTATTCAGTCGCATCAAACATTTTAAATAAGGGTGGAAGCCTTCAAGAAGTATCAGAGCTTTTAAGGCATACCTCAATGAATACCTCTGTGCGTTACACAAGACTAGATATGAATAGGCTTAAACAAGTTCCGCTTGCCTGGCCTACTACTTGGGGGAAAGAATTATGAAAAGTATAAAACATGGTATTGAGGAGTATATTCAATTAAAAAGAGCTCATGGCCTTAAATTTCAGGCAGGGGCCACAACACTTTTAAACTTTGCAAGCTTTTGCTCAAAAAATAAATATAAAAATGTCACGGTAGCAATAATTTTGGAATGGATTCAAACATACCCGAATGCCTCTCGTGAAAATGTCGCCAGAAAAATTATGACTTTAAGAGGTTTTACTTCTTATTGGAAGGCATTTGATTGCAAGACAGAGTTGCCTCCAAAAGAACTTAGCCATTAACAAAGTAATCGTGGAAATCCAGATATCTACTCACCTCATGAGATTGATAAATTGCTTAGGGCCTGTAAAGAATTAGGGGCAGAACCTGGGCAAACTAATCCGATCAGGCCCGAGACATTCCAAACGATGTTTGGATTAATTGCGTCCTGTGGTTTGAGAAGAAACGAAGCTATCAATCTTACAAGGAAAGATGTTGATTTTAAAAACGGTACTATTTTGATTGAAATGACTAAATTTAGAAAGTCGAGAATAATTCCTATTCATCCAACAACTTTGAAAAAGATGAAAGCATATGCTTCTCTAAGAGATCGAGCTTTAAAAAAAACTATATGTGACAATTATTTTATTATGAACCGAGGACAAGCTGTTGATGGTGACTCCATTTATTATGCTTTTGTTCGCTCATGCAAAATGGCCAATCTTAGGCCGGACATAACAGGCTCAGGATATCCAAGAATTCATGATCTTCGCCACACCTTTGTTGTTAGGGTCATACTAGATTGGTTAAATGCCAATAAAGATGTTCACACTTTAATGCCAGCATTATCTACCTACGTTGGGCATGCCGAGCCTTCAGATACTTACTGGTATCTTACCGGAGTTCCAGAACTTATGCGATTCGGACTTCACAAGGAGCAACGATGAAAAAATCAATTTTACTAAAAGAAATTCAGTTATTTTTAACACGTTATTGTCAACAGGAACGCCAGTTAAGTAGACAAACTGTTCTCTCATATAGAGATACGATAAAGTTATTACTTAATTATTTACATGGGCAGAAGAAGCTATCTTTGAAGAAAATAGAACCTTCTGTTCTGACTTACGAACTTGTATCAGATTTTTTAACTTATCTTGAAAAGAAGAGGAATGTTTCCGTTTCAACACGAAACCAACGGCTTTGTGCTATTAATTCATTTTTGAAATATTTGCTCTTTAGGCACCCAAATTATGCTGATAATATTTCAAGAGCTTTAAATGTCCCCAAAAAGAAAAAGGTTAAAAAACCTCGATCATTTTTAGAACCTGATGAAGTGGTTACTCTTATGAAATCAGTAGACCGGAATACATGGATAGGAAAACGAGACTACCTTCTTATAGATTTCTGTATTCGTACTGGTGTCAGAGTATCTGAGCTAGTAAACATTAAGACTGAGGATGTAACCTTTGGAAAATATCCCTATATCAAAGTTTCAGGAAAAGGAAGGAAAGAACGTTCAATTCCGATTGAGAAAGGCCTATCTTCAAACCTAAATAGATGGATTAAAGGAAACCAACTGATGTCTAAATCGTACTTATTTCCTTCTATTCGTAAAGATCGCTTGAGTACGGATGCTGTTCAATATCTCCTTAGAAAGTATATTTCAATTTGTGTTAAGACATCTCCATCACTTATGAAAAAGAAAATATCACCACATTCCCTGCGCCATACAACAGCAATGAATCTTTTAAATCGTGGTGTAGACGTTCAAATAATTGCCCTATGGCTTGGTCATGAACAAATTGATACTACACAAATTTATCTGTCAGACAGCATGGCCTTAAAAAGGAAAGCACTTAAAAAAACTGAAATTAATATCAGTACGCCTCTAAAAAAACTAAAAAGGACAGAGTTGGATTTCTTGGATGAAATATAGGTAATACGATGAAGATACTCTAAAATATGTCATCTTTCTTCTTGAATAATACTGTTAGGCATGCTTGACAAATGTTTTCTATGAATGTAACTGTTAGGTATGCTTGACAAAAAGAGAGGATGCAATTGAACTTTCAATTTGAACAATATTGGAAAGAATATAGTGACAATGAGCTTTCACACTCTGAGACACACTACCTACTGACTATTTATTCCTTTTTACAAAAAAATGATCAACTTAGAGCATCTACAATCGCAAAAGAGCTTGCGGTAAGCAGAAACGCAGTTCACCTACAGTTAAAAAAATTAAGTGAAAAGAAGTTAGTTAAAATAAAAGACAATTTTATAACATTGCCAAAGGCTTCAATTGAGCTTGTTGAAAAGATAGCAAACAAGCGCCAGACTATGATTGTTCTTCTGTCAGAAGTTTTAGGTGTTCCAATGCATATTGCTGCTAGTGATAGCTGTAAGGTAGAACACCTAATTTCAGATAAAACGGGAGAGGCCCTGTTAAAGTTTGTTCAATTCTTGCGTTCTGATCGAAAAGTTGTCCTTCAATTCTTAAAAGAATATCAAAAATATTACTTACAATGTGACCCTGAAATTGGATGTGGCCTTTGTGAAAATATACACTCAATGGAGAAAAGTAATGAAGATGAGTAGAATATTTTTTTGTTTAATATTATTTTTAAATGTATCTGCATTTGCAAATACTAAAGAAAATCAATTGGCCGTTCACCTTTTAAGTTACCTGGCGCAGGATTACAGTGAAGCAGTCCGTAATGGCAAAATAATAAGCAAGGAAGAGTATCAAGAGCAAGTAGATTTTTCTAAGGAAGTCTTAAGAATAGCCAAAGAAAATAATTATAGTAAAAACCTAAGTTCAACTATTTTAGAACTCAACAATTCAATACTAAGAAAAGACAAGGTTACATCGGTATCTTTCCAAGCTAATAAAATTAAATCTCAAATTTTAAAAGGATTTAACCTTTTAACTTATCCTGAAACTAAGATAAATCTCAATAGAGCAGCAAATTTATATAAAAATAATTGTATGAGCTGTCATGGACAAAATGGTTATGGTGACGGTGAAGATGGCAAAGGGTTAGAGCCAAGTCCAACCAATTTTCATGATTTAGAAAGAATGAGAAATGTATCTCCTTATGGTGCCTATAATACAATTACTTTAGGCGTAAATGAAACAGGTATGGCACCTCATGATTATTTATCAAAAGAGGATCGTTGGTCACTGGCATACTATGTCTCAATGTTTCGATTTGAAAAAACAGAAAAAGTATCTGGCTTCACAATGGATTTGAAAGATAGCTCATCCCTTTCAGACAATGAAATTCAAAAGAAATTTGATATTGAAGAAGATCAATTAATGGGGATGATGGCAAGTATTCGAGATACTAACTCGACACCTCCATCAAACAAGAGTGGACAAGTTGGAATTTACTTAAAAAAGGCCATAAAAGATTTAAAGAGCAGCTTTTCACTATACAAGGCAGGGAACGTCAAAGAAGCAAAAAATCTTTCTTTAGCAGCATATCTACAAGGAATTGAGCCAGTCGAAGGAATTTTGAAGTCTAAGAATGAAAAGTTAGTTATTGAGCTGGAAGCTTCTTTGGGTAAGTATAGAACTTTACTTGGGAAAAAGTCATCCCATACAGAAATTCAGTCCGTGTTAAATCCAATCATTAGTACATTAGAAGATGTCATTAATTCAACAACCCTAGAAAAAACTAAATCATCATCATTTTTAATGTCTTTTGGAATCGTTTTGAGAGAGGCTTTTGAAGCAGGACTTATTCTATTTCTGTTGTTAAGCCTTACTCGAAAATCTAAAGCAACTATCTTTAACAAACATATACATTTAGGCTGGACTTCATCAGTAGTTATAGGGATTGGGGCATACTTTATACTAGGAAGCTACTTTAATATCACTGGTAAGATTGCTGAATCTCTTGAGGGTTATACAGCGCTAATTGCATCCTTACTGCTCTTTTATGTTGGATATTGGATGCATAAAAATACAGATATTCAAAAACTTAAAGATAAATTTACTTCAGCAGTAGATACATCTCTTGGAAGCGGCAAAGGGCTAACGCTATTTTTCATTGCATTCACGGCGTCTTTTCGAGAAATTTTTGAAACGATACTTTTTCTTAAAATTTTAATTCTTGATGGACATCAACAGTCTTTTGTCGGGATGGGAGCAGCTTCAGCCGTTTTATTAACATTTCTAGTAATAGCAATAGCAATTAAGTTTTCAATAAGACTCAATCTAAAGTATCTCTTTAAGGCCTCAACAGTCCTAATTCTAAGTTTATCGACAATATTTCTCGGCAAAGGGATAGGTGCACTTCAAAAAGTAGGCGCGTTTTCCCAAACGTCAATTGACGCATTTTCTTTACCCGCAATTGGATTCAACTCAACTTTAGAAGTATTAATCGCTCAAATGACGATGGTTGTTTTGGTGCTCTCTTTCTTCTTTTTTACCAAAGTGAAACTTGCAAGAGGCGTGGCCTAGATGAAAAAAACGTCTATTAAAATAAAAAAAATGGATTGTCCTTCGGAAATAAAAATGATCGAAGGATTGATGGAAAACATAGATTCTAATGCAAAAATGGAATTTGATTTAGAATCTAGAAAGGTTGATTTTTATCACAGTGTTGAAAACCAACTTATATTAGATTCTTTAAAGGCAATTTCTCTTCCGGGTGAATTACTCAGCTCTGAAGTAATCGCAGATGATGAAGTTCCTGATATTGCTCCTAGTGTAGAGGCTAAAACGCTAAAATATTTGCTCGCCATAAATTTCACTATGTTTATTGTAGAAATAATTATTGGCTTTTATGCAGAATCGACGGGCTTACTTGCAGATGGCCTAGATATGTTAGCCGATTCATTTGTATATGGTCTAAGTCTTTATGTCGTTGGAAAATCTATAACTATGAAGCATAGAGCAGCATTTTTTAGTGGAGTTATGCAAATTTCTCTTGGGATCCTTTGCTTAATTGAAGTTGGTAGAAAGTTATATTTTGGAAGTGAGCCGCTTTCAAACTATATGATTGCAATTTCAATAATTGCCCTAATCGCAAATCTATTCTGCCTTGTATTGATTCACAAACATAAAGACGGTGAAGTTCACATGAAAGCTAGTTGGATTTTTTCTGCTAACGATGTGATTGTAAACACTGGTGTAATAATATCGGGAATACTTGTTTATATAACGAAAAGTAATATTCCAGATTTGCTAATTGGTGGAATAGTTTCTGTAATAGTAATAAGAGGGGGAATTGTAATAATCAAGTTATCTAAACCAAAGAAAAAAGTTGAAATGACTGGCTGCTGTACTTAATGCTATATACGAGTATTGGATAATGAAGCTAAATTCCTTTGAAACACATTTAATGAATAACCCGTAATATGTCTGCTTGTTATGCTGAGTTAATTCTTGGATTTTAATGACAACTATAGGTAGTTTGGTTGGTGTTCGGAAAACATTCAACATAATCTTTTATTCAGGATAATA
>CAYFHZ010000211.1:0-5892 GCA_964342535.1 uncultured Bacteriovoracaceae bacterium
GAAACTGCCCTAAAAATTCATGTAAATCTCCCCATTATGATAAAGATGGATTCTATTGGAGAACTAAAGCAAACAAAACACGATCCGATCTTTACAATCGATCACACTCAATGAACGGTGTTTATGTGTACTTTGATGCTACTGGAAATCTTCTAGGTAGATTTTTTCTAAATGGATTACCTTTCCCATGTCATGCAAATTAATCAGGAGATAAGGTGAAAACACTTTTTTTAACATTATTTTTAATTTCAAATTTTAGTTTAACCATTTAAGTCAAAGTATACAGACTAGGTGAATATGGATACAGATTTATAGATAAAATGTTACGGTTATTAAGCAAGGTAACGCAGCATTTTTCATCTGAAAATGCTGCACAGGATTTCACAGAAAACAAATTCACTCAAGTCCATAAAGCAGGTTTAGGCAACTTCTGTAGAGAATTTACATTCTATCGTGGGCATAGAATTTCAGATAAAAGAATAGACAGTGAGCTTTGTGAGAATATTGAATATAAAAACTTGCCAAAATAAGTGAAGTTGAGCTCATAAAGGATTACAGAGAATCCCAAGACTTATACATTGTTGCCTATAGAGCAGGAATGGCCAATATATGTTGGGGACAAATTAGATATGGAGATTTGAGTTTAGCACAGGTTAGATTACCTGATAATAAATGTGACTAAATTAAAAAAGCTTAGAACAATTAAAGCAGTTCTAAGCTTTAAAAATCATATAAATGAAAATAAAATTATCTTCCCATTTCTAAACGCTTAATTCTTTCGTCCAGACTTGGATGGCTAGAAAGCATTGCTCGTATGCCTTTTTCTTTAGACGATATTTTAAACGCTGCCATCTCTTCATGACGATTATCAAAATAACCACCGTTTTGATACTGGGATCTAAGACGTTTTAATGCTGCAATCATTTTCTCTCTACCAGCTAGTTGTGCTCCTCCAAGGTCAGCGCTAAACTCTCTCATTCTTGAGAACCAACTCGTAATAAAGAGACCAATAATTCCAAAAAAGATTTGTAAGAGAATTTCAACAGCAATATGGGCAAATATTCCAAGCCCACCTCGTCCTTCTTCATCTCGCACGGCCTGATCAATAAAAAATGTAATGATCTTTGCAAAGAAAAGAACAAAAGAGTTAATAACACCTTGAAGTAGAGTCATTGTTACCATATCACCATTGGCAACGTGAGCGATTTCATGTCCAAGAACACCTTCAATTTCCTCATCACTCATACTTCTTAGTAATCCTGTTGATACGGCCACTAGAGAATTAGATTTTGAAGGCCCTGTTGCAAAAGCATTTACTTCTGGAGACTCATACACACCGACCTCAGGCATTTTAGGTAAATTTGCGGCCTTTGCTAATCTATGTACTGTATTAACTAGACTAGCAAATTGGCCATGTCCATCAACAACCTTAACACCCATAGTCATCTTAACCATAAATTTTGACATCATCAGTGAGATAAATGAGCCGGCCATCCCCCAAATAAGGCAGTAAACCATTAAAGATTGGTAGTTAATTCCATATGCCGTAAGATAATTACCTACCCCAAGTACTCTTGTTATAATGGTGATCATCGCTAGGATTGCTATATTCATTGTTACCCAGAGGGCCATTCGTTTAAACATATAAACTCCTTAAAAGTGTTCTATTGATAAGATAATATCTCTTTTGTAATCGTCAAGACTAGCTTTTATTTGAATTATGATGAAATACTTTCTATGATATTAAATAGTTGTCATTTAAGTCGGGAATATATGGGCAAATATCTTAATCTTTTTCTTGTAGTTCTAACACTTGTTTTAACAGGATGTTCTACAGCACCCTTTTCCCCAACCACATCAGCAAAATCCTATGGTGCAGGTAATATTCAATCTGAAATTGGAAACAATAATTCAACCTATCATCTCAAATTTGGTCTTGGTGTATCTGACAATTTTGATGCTGGTTTTGTTATGGAGTTTGGTGCGATTTCAACTTCAGCTTTGTTTTTTAAATACGCCTTTTTAAATAACAAAATAGGACCTTCAATGGGTTTTGAATTTGGTTATGGTTCAACAGAAACAACTCAATTCTATTATGGAGGTCTCAATGCTTCACTCGCATTTACCGAGTTCTTCGAAGTCTGGTTTAATGGTAGATTAAATCAAGTTAATACTGCAGAAGAAGACATAGAAAAAGATAGTTTTCACGGCAATATTAAACTAACCGCCTACAAATTAACTTATTTTCAATCATCAGTTGGTTTTAATGTTTGGTTGACTCCAAATACTGGTTTTGCTATTTACGGTACATATTTTAAAGGTGACGATCTTGAAACTAAACAAGACACCATTTACGGCGGATCGATTCTAGTCAATTTTTAAGGCACACTATGAAAATCTATGTATTATTAACTCTTCTCTTTTCTCTTAACTCTTATGCCCTCATTTTAGAAACAATGAGTTTTGCTGATGTAGAAAAAACAGCAAATGAAAAAATCAAAAAATATGGAGCAAATAATGTTCTTATGGTTTTTGATATCGATAATACTCTTTTGGCCATGAAACAAGATTATGGCAGTGATCAATGGTTTAATTGGCAATATTCCCATTGTGTAAAAAAGCATGATAAAAAGATGAGTAATTGCGTGGCAAACAATATGGGAGATTTACTGGAACTTACCGCTCAAATTTATGCATTGTCTGGATCAGTACCTACAGAGACAAAAGCAGTTGAGGTAATGAAGTCTTTACAAGAGAAAGGAACCAAGGTCATGTTACTGACTTCAAGAGGGCCAAATATTCGTAATGCTACAGAAAGAGAACTTCAAAAAAATGGTTTTAACCCTCAAGCAAATACAATAGGTCCAAAAGGTGGATATCCCGCATATTATACTCCTTATCAACTAGAAAATTATAAAGCAGATGGACTTTCCAAGCTAGATATTAAAGGTCTTCCGAAACCAAGACAAATATCATTTCAAAATGGAATCATGATGACTGCAGGTTTGAATAAAGGAATAATGTTAAAAACAATTCTTCACAAAACAAAAACTCATTTCAAATCAATCATTTTTGTAGATGACCATATTAAGCATACTAAAAGAATGGAGAGTATTATCGGAGCAGATAAAACAATTGATTTAGTTGCCTATCGCTATGGAAAAATGGATAAAGCTGTTAAGACCTTTCATGAATCAGACAAAAAAGCAGCGATTAGTGCCCATGAAAATTTTAAGTCCATGCTAAAAAAAGTTTTTAATAAATAATTTTCCGATCTTTGCCATATATTTAAAACTCGCTACAATAAATTATGGCTGAAATGATAAAAAAAATTATTGATCAATCTGACCTTATTTTAAAAGGTAAGCAAGAGCAAGTAAGACTTGTGCTTTGTAATATCTTAGCAAAAGGACATACTCTACTTGAAGATGCTCCAGGAGTTGGTAAGACTACTTTGGTAAAGTATATAGGGCAATCCCTTGGACTTCAGATTTCTAGAATTCAATTCACAAACGATTTATTACCTGCAGATATTCTTGGAACAAATATATTTAACAAAGACCATAATTCATTTGATTTTCATCAAGGTCCGATATTTGGAGAACTTATTTTAGCTGATGAGCTTAATAGGGCCCCTCCAAAAACTCAAAGTGCCTTACTTCAAGTCATGGAAGAAAGAACAATTTCAGTTGAAGGGCAAACTCATAAACTACCAGACTACTACACTGTCATTGCAACTCAAAACCCTAATCTACAAGTTGGTACATTTAGTCTTCCAGAATCTCAACTAGATAGATTCTCTATGAAACTTAAAATGGGTTATCCTGATAAAAATTCCACATTAGAACTTTTAAAAAGTGAGTCTAACTCAACGAAGCTCACTAAACTAAACAGAATCCTCTCAATTGAAGAACTTTCAAATATCCAATCTGAAGTTGAAAAAATTACGATAAAAGATCCTATTCTTGAAATGATTTATAAATTACTAGAGATGAGTCGCCAAAACTCTGAATTAGTCTCATTAAGTAATCGCTGTGGAATAGATATGGTTTCAACAGCTAAAGCATGGGCCTATCTTCAGCAGCGAGATTTCGTGCTTCCAGATGATATCATTAAGCTTTTTCCTTATGTGGCAGGTCATAGATTAGTTCATCCTGAACAAAGTGACATCGATTATGAACATAAAGTTTCAAGAGGACTCATTGAAAAGCTTAAATGACTTAAAAAAAAGAATTTTAGCAAAACTATCTAATGGATCACAAGTTTATATTATTCCAAGTCAGTCTGGTGGTAAATTTATCTTTATGAATTTCACCTTACTGCTTATCGCTTTAAGTTATGCAAGTAATATGGCCCTCATAGTTACTTTTGTTATGATAACTTTTTTTGTCTTACAAATGCTACTCACACATCAAATTATTCAGGATATTAAAGACATTAAACTTGATATAAAAGATGATTTTGCCAATAAAGATATTATTATCACCGCTTCATTTCCTTATAATATCAAACAGAACTACCATAACCTTAAATTAGATATTCTCTTTGAAAATGAATCAAAAATATCAACTGAACCCCATAATTTACTTCAAGACAATAAAGTACAATTTCTCATACCTAACTGCAAAAGAGGTTTTTATAAAATAAATAAAGTGTGTATTCATACAGATGCTATAAAGTCTCTTTTTTATGTTTGGAGATACTTTAAAATTACTGATCAATTTTATTGCTATCCACATCCAAAAAACAATGAACAAAACAATAAATTTACTCATCGCGTTTCCCAGAATACAAATGGTACATTATATGAACAACATATACCTTACATTCAAGGACTTAATTCAAAACGTATAGATTGGAAAGTTTATGCTAGAAAAGAAAGTCTTTACTGGAAAAAGCATATTGATGAGATAACTGACTCAATGGAAATTAATTATCAAACAATTAAAGGTGACAAAGAAATTAAACTCTCTCATATGAGCTATCTCATTAAACAATGCTACCATAATGGAGTTCCCTGGAAATTAATTTTACCTAATATTCAAATAGAGAGTACAGCAAGTTATACCCATTATAAAAGATCATTGGAGGCCATTAGTGTCTATTAAAAAGTATCAGTGGTTTTACCTCGCTTTTTTTCCTCCTTTATTGTCTTCAACAGACTTTTTGCCTCTGTGGTATACCTATCTTTATGTTTTTATTCTTATTATCATGTGCTTCGTGAGAATTCCTAAATTTATAAGTTATTTTAATTTTATCAATATATATTTTATTTTTCATACGGTTGAATTTCGAGTCATACCAGAGACAGCTGTTCCTATTCTCGGTATTTTTATTATATCTCAACTGATTATTAATCATGTGCCTAAAAAAGATGCTTATTTACTTTTTTTATGGATTGGTGCATTTGCACTTTTTAATCCTACTTTATATTATCTATTTTACATTATTTTTTGTCTGTTTCTTATGTATCATATACTACAAACAAATCATTCAACCAATTTTAAAGAAACATTCAAGACTCTTTTAAGATATAAATATCATATTATTGGTGGTGTCATTTTCACTGTTTTACTATTTATCTTTTTTCCAAGGTTTTATCAATTCCTCCCTACAGGCCATACGATTCCGAAGGGGACGGTTGGATACTCTAAAGAGATAAATAACTCAGAACTAGGAGAAATCAGCTTAAGTACACAAACTGCATTTTATGCAGAAATGAATACAAAAGTTGCCATCGATAAACTATATTGGCGAGGGAGAATTCTCAATATGACTGATGGTTATAATTGGAGATCAACTGATTATCCTCCAGGAATAACAAATTTGAATATTAAACCAGATGATAATATCTTAGAGTATAAAATAAAGTATGAACAAGATTTTGATCAA
>CAYFHZ010000212.1:0-5888 GCA_964342535.1 uncultured Bacteriovoracaceae bacterium
GGATTGGCGAAATCATCACAAGAAAATCTAAAAACATTGGTGGTAAAGACCCAGACTCGGCAAACGTACTTGTTCAAAATGGTGCTCAAGGAGCAGCATCAAGGGTTAGCGATTGGTACTTAAAACAAGTTACTTCACTAATGCCTACATTGTCAGTGTCTTCAGGACAAGATGTTTGGATTGTAATGCAAGATAAAGTTTTGCTTCCAAACGACTTTTTTAGAAAAAACCAAAGGAGAAATAAAGATGCGAAAGTATTTTCTTATCTTACTCGTATTATTGACTAATTCGATGTTCGTCGGGTGTGCTCACAACTCTGAAAAAGAAGGGATTCTTGAGATAAGAGCTGGGTACTCTCTTCAAGCCGAAGAAAAGCAAGTACCAGTAATTAGAACTAAAGGAAAAGTTAAAAAAGCGTGGCTTCATGCTCACGAAATGCCAACAGGTGATTATTTCGGTGGCGCTTGGATTTACCTTCTTGTTGAACAAACTTCTTGGAATGTTCCAGAGGCTAATTAAGGAGGTATTATGAGTGAAACAGAACAAACTATTGAGAATGCCCTTATTAACCGTAATCTACTAGCAAGTGCATTGTTCAAAAGGTCAGAATCATTAAGCAAATTATTGCCTTATAGCGAGTATCTTGATGAGCATAATATGTTTATTAACAAAGATGGAAGCTTTGGAATGGTGCTAGAGGCTGATCTATTAGAGCATGAACCTATGAACAGCAGACAAGTATTGTCCACAGTTGAGTCTTTGAAGTCTTTATTTGCACTACCAGAAAATTGCGTATTACAAGTTCTTTACGACCAATCCTACATTTCAAAAAATGATAAGCATTGGGACGAAATTAAGGAACATTATAAATATCCCCATCCTGTTTCTAAGCTTCTTCACGAAGAGAAAATAGAGAACATTCGAGAAAAATGTAACTCTGAAGATGAACTTTCCCCACTTAAAAGGAAGTCTTTACTTTCTATTCGATACTTCCCCTCTAAGGCTTGCGTGTCTGAATGGAAGCAAAGTCTAGGCAAAGATGAGCGATTGCTTTTTGATGAAATGAAGGAGTTTGTACGTCAGATGAATTTGTTTACAGGATTAATCAAGCAGTATGTAGAAAACTCAAAAGTAAAATTGAGAGTAATAGATGCACAAGAGTTAATTACTCATTTGAGACAATTTTTTAATCCAAAAGAGTTTTATCGTAGAGATTTTGCAAAATTCAATAAGCATCATTCGATTTCAGATCAGATTATCTATAGTAGTCCCACTTTAAACTATGTTGGCATTGAAAGAGAAGGAATTAAAACAAGAACTATAACTTTAAAAACAAGTCCTCAGTTTGCTTACGCTGGTGGAATGGCATATTTCACAAAGCTTAAGTTTCCTTATAAAATGTCTCTTAACTTCAGTTTTCCTTCTAAGTCATCTGTTAAGAAGTTTTTTGATATTAAAGAGTTCTTTCTTGAAAATACTGTGACGGCTAAGGCAAAAGTTCAAAGAAAAGAAATAAAGCAAGCTCAAGATAGGCTTGCTCAAGGTGAAAAGTGTTTATTTTTAACATTCTGTATTGTTCTTGAAGGTGAAACAGATGAGCAATTAGACGAAAGAACAAGAGAATTAGTAAATATATTTCACAATGACCTTGAATGTGAAGTGATTATTGAGGATGAAATTGGTCTAGGTTTAGCTTTAAATACTTTGCCACTTAATTACTCCCCTGAAGCTGACTACTCTTCTCAAAGGTATATTAGAATACTTCAAAATGATGCTATTCTCTTCCTACCATTTTTTGATTCATTCAAGGGACTTAAAAATCCGTTGCAGATTTATCTTTCAAGAGAAAAAAACTTAGTTAAGTTTAACCTACTGGAAAATGAGACTTCAAATCATACTGTTGTTCTTGCAGATAGCGGAAGCGGAAAATCCGCTTTCATTATTGATTGTATTCAATCTGCAAAAAAGCTTGATCCTGAACCTCTGGTTTTCGTAATTGATAAAAAGTCCAGCTACAAGGGTGTTGTTGGCCCTTATCATGGAGAGCTTACCGTGTTTGATCCAAACAGCTCAATGCCGTTTACACCATTTAGGGGGGTTTTCGATGATGCTAAGGTCAACTTTCTAACAAAGCTTTTAACTACTGCGATTAAGTTAACTTCCCCTACCTTTGAAGTTGAAAGTGAGCATCTTTCAAGCATCTCAAGAGCATTGAAACTGGCTTATATCAAAAAGTCTAAAGAAGTTGGTTTGGTTTACTCAGATGGAGAGCTTAAAAATACTGATTCAGAAGAAGATATTGAAGTCACAATGGATGACTTTATAGCATCAATGGCTGGATTAACCTCTGATCCTGAGTTTGAGCCAATGAAGGATCAGATTGAAAGTATTCTAGTTAAGCTGAAACCTTTTTATGGTGATGGAGTTTATGCGAAATATTTCAAAGGAGCTGAAAATAAAAACAACATTTCAGGAAATCTTCTTTTTGTTTATGACCTTGATGCTTTAAAAGATGAAACGCTTCAAACACTTATGACAATGAGTGTAATTGAAGAAATACGAAGTATCATCAAATTGGAAAAACACGAAGGAAGATCAGGGTTTATTGTAATTGAAGAACTTGGAATGCTCGGTAGAGACAATCCAATAGCCAGAGACTTCATCATAGACGCTGCTGAAACATTTAGAAAACTTGGTTATTGGCTAATTGGTCTAACACCTCGTCCACAAAATTACTTTGAAATGGAAGCTGGTAAGGCAATGTGGTCAGTAGCAGACAATTTTGTTTTCTTAAGAATGAGTCCTGATAATGCAGACTATCTTTTCGCAAAGTCAAAACTTATTGATGTACCTGAGTCAGAAATTATCAAATCGTTGAAAGTAAAAAAAGGCGAATACACAGAGATTTTCTATACAAACAAGGACAAATCTACTCAAGGAGCTTTCAGGTATTACCAAACTGATTATGACAGATGGCTTGCACCTACCAATCAACATGATTTGCTAAAGTTAGAGCATACGGTAAACACTTTCAAGGGAGATTCAGAAAAAGCTTTAAAATTTTTAGTGGAAGAAGAAAGAGAAAAAAGGAGGAAGAATGAAAACAATTAGTTTTCTCTTTTTTATCTGTATTAGTACATTTGCTACGGCAAAAGAATTTAACTACAGACATTCTTCGGAACTTTCCTCTTCTGATTATTTGTTTAAGGAAAGAAGTAATCAGAATGATGCCGTCTTTGACAACTATCAGACAATTGATCTTGGATTTAGTCTTGGTGTCGGCGCAGATTGTGGAAAAGTAGATTTTAAAAGTACACTTCAAGGAACACTAAAGAATCTTCTTGATGCAAAGTATTTTGAATCTGTCGGAAATAGTATCCTCGCTGCAAGTCCAATGCTTTTAACTTGTTACTTCAGCCCAACTTGGTGTTCGATTCTCAAGCATACAAGAGTAAATGCTAATTTCTTGTCCCAAATGCGTTTAGATCAATGTGCTTTGATTGATAAGTATGTTGATAACAGAACTGAAGACTTTAAGAAGGAAAGACAAGAATGTGTTCACAAAGCTATTCAAAGAAATGGTGGAAACATGGAAGAAGCCATGAAGCAATGTCAATCTGGTGGAGACTATTCTGTTGACCTAGCAAATTGGGCAGGATCACGCTTTGGTTCAAAGACAGGGCAAAATAAATTGATTGAGTCATCTGCTAAATGGGCAGGGTTTAATAGTGAAGAGGCCAAAAGATCAGTTGGCCTTTTAAAAGCCCTTGTCGGCGATACAGTTATTGGAAAAGGTCGAGTGTCAGTTGAGTATGGGCCTAGCAAACACGCCCTTACTCCTCGTACTAGGCTATATGAGATCGAGAAAGATACTTATGAAAAGTTGTGTAAAGGTCTTCTCAAAAAAATTGACAATAATGGAAACCGATTGAGTATTGATCGTCTTATTAAGAACGATGAACTAAAGGAAATTGGCGGTAACAAACAAGAGACTTATGTAGATAAACAAACTCTTAGATATTTGTCATACCTACCATTCATTAAGAGAGGTTCTTATTGTAGAAAGCTTGCATCTTCCATTGCCCTTACTAAGTTCTCTGATGAAATGAATCGCTCTCTCGATATGCTAAACATTCTTGAGCAAAACCCAAATCTTCCAGCTAAGCGAAAAGAAGAAATCTCTTACAAGAGAAAAAAACTCAAGGACTCGATTGAGGCCACTCTTCAACTTCAGGAAGTAAAGAATACTCCGCTCAACACTGTAGTCTCTCAAATCACTAAAGAGGGCCGTTTTTATCAAGGCCAAGCCACAGAACGATCTTTTGATAACGAGTCCAGTAGGATCAATTCTAGGCGTTCTCAGAGGCAATTCTTTGATTGCTCTGACGGTGTTCTCTGTAACCAAGGAGGGTTTTAGTATGTTTAGCAATACTGCTTATGAAGCACTGTGCCAATACTTAGGTCTAGAACTCCATTCGCAGTTCATTGCTGCGATTACATCTGAGGTTTTCTTTAAGGCGACAGTTCTTCTTGTATTTGGAGTAGTTTTCTTTATAACTCTCACCAAATTCTTTTCTCGTTATATGCCTAACAGTCTTGTCTCCAAAAGACATATTCCTCTGTCAGCATTTGTAAAAGTGATCTTTTGCTTATTTTTAGGACTAGCTCTTTTGAGGGTTGGTTCTAATACAGGAGTTAAAAATTACTATGGTGAATCTTGGACTGATAACCCCTACATCAAGACAAGATATGGTGATGTTAAGGACAAAACTAAAGTTAGCTTTGTTTTCGATTTACTCAGCCGAACTGCTGAGGAATCGAGTGCATTTCTTGGAAGAATTATTGACAAAATAATGGCAAAAAGTCACTCACAGCTAGGTGCTCCTAACTTCTTTTACAAAGCCATCATGTACTCTGGTACAGCTACAATCAATGATGAAAACCTAAGAGAGTTAGTTCATTTTTACACTGAAAACTGCTTTGAAAAAGCTTTGCCTCTTATCGGAGATGCCCGTGCTCAAGACAAGTTGAACGCATTTTTTAATCGTGATTCAGGGATTGACCAGAAACTATCTGAAATTGAAATCAAGACTGATGAAAGCACTTCTTATAATTGCCTTGATGTAAAGAACGAGGTTCGAGAAAACCTAAAGCAATATGCCATAAACCATCATGTGAGGTTTGTTCGATCAAGTGGAAAGTTTGTTTATCCAATTGAAGACGAAGCTGCCCAAAATATGCACATGGCTAATATGCTAGTAAATCATTATCTTGATAACAAGGAATCAGTCATGGGGATAATGAAAGGCTCTCAACTTCCCGGCACAACAGGAAGAGTTTTTCAGTATCTAAACAGGTTATTCTCATTTGATGCAATCCTTTCAATATTTGGTTTTTCTGAAGAACATGGATCATCTGAAGCTGCGGTTAGAAGTCAAAAGTTTAGTGAACATTTAGCCCGTGCTCCTCACGTTGCAGGACTTATCAAGTTGGCACTTGTTGCTGTCTTTCCATTTCTAATCTTCTTTGTTGTCGCTGGGAAATGGAAGGTTTTGGCCTATTGGTTTGTTTTGTACTTCTCTGTATTACTTTGGACTCCGCTTTGGGTTTTGTTTTACCACATTATGACAAGCATTGCTCAGTCAACAGAACTTCTTCAAGAATTGGGACATTTCTCTGATGGCGTTTCTCTTTATGGAGCGAAGTTAGTTAGTTCAAGAATCTACTATTTCTACTCAATCTATTCTTGGGTTCAGCTTCTTGTGGCCACACTAACTACTGGTTCTGCTTTCTTTTTCCTAAGACCAATGCTTATGGAAAATAATGAGGAATCCGCTCCTGAGTTCATTGGTGGAGCAAGCGACACTGCAAGCACAGCGACCAAGGCT
>CAYFHZ010000213.1:0-5874 GCA_964342535.1 uncultured Bacteriovoracaceae bacterium
CATCTGAATCAGTAATAGTTTCTTTAAACCATTTTAAACTCATACTTGCTGTACTAGAGAGGCCGCTTGCAGTAAAATTTTCACTATACTGTGAAGAACATGCCATGGTTTTAATTTCTGCTAAAATCGAATCATGATCTGTTTTTTCAAAAACAATTATTTTATTATAAGTTGAGTCAGTTGCGCTTACTCGAACAGATATACTTGAACTTGAAACGTCACTTATATAAAAATATAAACTTGTCTCGTCATATTGATCTTGTGAAATTTTATAAATATTTCCAGAAAAACCAGCATTTTCAAAATCACCCATTTCATCTAGGTTATCAAAAATAGTAGCATCCTCAATACACTTTTCTGCCTCCATACTTAAAAGTATACTATGTTCTGGATCTGATGAATCATACAAATCTTTTTCGGTAAACTCATCACAGCTAATCATAAGAAAAAATAATAGTAGCACTTTCATCATTAGAAATAACTCCCTATACCAAGAGATACCATTGAAGCTGATTTAGATTCACTAAGACTTGAGTCTGAACTATCATAATTTACAATATCTGCTGTACCACGAAGATTACTTTCTCCATTAATATCTCTTGAAGATTTAAACATCTGTATCGACGAAAGTTTAAAGTATGACATAAATCCTTTATAAGAAATAAAATTCACACCTAAACTTAATCTCGTCGCAGTATACTGTTCATCAATCGTTACATCATATCTTTCTGAGGAATTATCTTCACCTGTTAAGCCAAGTGTAGAATACTGAACTTTTATTTCACTTGTTCCAGCTCCAGTACCAAACTCAATAAAGGGCTGAACATCAACTATTCTGTAATCTAAGAGGTAATTAAGTGCAATGGATGCTTCATAACTTACAACTCTAAAAGACTCTCTCGCTTCAGAATAATCCAGATCAATATCAGCTGCTGCTTTTCCAGTGACTTTATCAAGAGTTTTGGCATAAAAAGCACCAAGTCCCACACTGATAGAAAATGCTGATCCTATATAGAAATCTCTACCAATATTAAAATTGTATCCATTTATTTCATAGGTAGATTCAGACTTATAAGATTGATGTTCTCCTGAGTACTCTGGTAAGGTTGTTGGATACTGCATTAATCCACCACCTAAATTAAGAATCCACTTACTCTTCTCTTTAAAATCTCTTCCAAAATTGACATCACCAAATTCCATAAAATTATTGGCTGCCATTACTGAGGCATTCATAAAGAAAAGTAAAATAAGGAAGCTAATCTTGCGAAACATGTTAGGATTATTTCAAAAAAGTATGTAAATTCCAAGTAAAATGAATAAATTATGCTCTGGAAACTGATATTATCTCTTCCATCGATTCAATTAAAGAAACGACTTTAAGATATTCAGAGTAATCTTTTACTTCTACTTCAAATAGAAAACTACCTTTCATATCTGGGAGAGATTTGGCGATGGCCGACTTAATATTTATTCCATGTCCATGAATATTATTGGTAATTCGGGAAAGAGTTCCTGGCCGATCATGGGTAATAACTCTGACACTTACAGGATGTCTGAAACTATAAGCTGTATTCCACTCAACATAAACCTTTCTAGACTCATCAAACTCGTCCATACGGGGACAATGCTTAGTATGTATAGTGACTCCTCTACCACGAGTAATAAACCCTACTATAGGATCCCCAGGAATTGGGTTACAACATTTTCCCATTCTCACCATAATATCATCAAGTCCATCAACTATAACTGCGTTGTCCTTATTAGAGGTTTTCTTCGCCGTTTGAGAAATTTGCTTATAAAGAGTATCAAAGTCTTTCTTAGGCTTCTCGCTTTGCTGTTGCTCTTCTTCAGCTAATTCAATTGAAGGTATTAATTCTATAATTTGACGAATATTAAATCGTCCTGATCCAATATGCAGATAAAGCTCATTAGTATCTTTAATATTAAATTGGTCAAATGCCTTATTAAATTCGTTTTTCTTTTCAAGTGTTTTTACATTTGTACCATAAGCTCTTAAAGCCTTTTCAAGAATTTCAACCCCAACTTCGCGGTTTCTTTCTCTTTCAACTTTTAGTAGATGTTGTTTAATTTTAGTTCGTGCACGAGAAGTTTTAGCTATTTTGAGCCAATCTTTACTTGGTGTTTGAGTCTTACTTGTTAAGACCTCAACTGTATCACCTGACTTTAGGCGGTACTTTAAGGGGACCATTTTTCCATTAACTTTAGCACCAACACATCTATTACCAACATCCGTATGTACTGAGTATGCAAAATCAAGAGGAGATGAACCATGTCGAAGCTCTCTAACATCACCATTAGGTGTAAAGACAAAAATACCACCTATGTCGAGATCAGCTTTTACGGCATCCATAAACTCAGAACTTTGCTTTATATCACGGTTATACTCCATGAGTTCTTCTACCCACTGGAGGTTTTTAGGCTTTTTAGCCCCCTCTTTATAAACCCAGTGAGCTGCGATACCGGTCTCAGCGATTTCATGCATTTCATTTGTTCGAATTTGAATCTCAATACGCTCTCCACCTGGGCCAATAACAGTGGTATGTAGTGATTGATAGTTATTCACTTTTGGTATAGCAATATAGTCTTTAAATCTTCCAGGAACTGGAGTAAAGGTCGAGTGAATGATTCCTAAGCATTTATAACATTCAGTAATATTACTTGTGATAATTCTAAAAGCTAAAAGATCTTGAATCTGATCAAAATCAACCCCTCGATTGTGCATTTTTTTATAAATTGAATAGAAGTGTTTTGATCGTCCAGAAACATCGGCTTTAACAGAATACTCTGATAATTTTTCAAGAATTCCTTTTACAGCATCCTTTATATAGCTTTCTCGCTCAGATTTTTTCATGGCGATTTTTTCAGCTAATCTGTAATAGACTTCTGGATGAAGAAATCTTAGACATAAATCTTCAAGCTCACTCTTTACCGAATTAATACCAAGTCTTGATGCCAGAGGAACATATATATCTAGTGTTTCTTGAGCCTTTTTTACTTGTTTTTCTTTTGAAACGTATTGAAGAGTAAGCATATTATGCATTCTATCAGCGAGTTTAACCACGATTACGCGAATGTCTTTGGCCATGGCCACAACCATTTTTCGAAAGTTTTCGGCCTGTGACTCTTCTTTTGTTTTAAATTTTATTTTAGAGATTTTTGTACACCCAATTACAATTGTGGCGATATCGTCCCCAAACTCCTGGCGAATTTCTTCTTCTGAAACATCGCAATCTTCCACAACATCATGAAGAAGACCTCCACATATACTTTGTAGGTCCATTTTTAATTTGATTAAAGTAGCTGCAACATTCATCGGATGGATAATATATGGCTCACCAGAGCTTCTTTTCTGGGGGAGATGATGTTTATGAGCAAATTCATAGGCTTTAACAAATAACTCAATATCTGCATCTGGTTGAGCAAGCTTAAGCCGTCTTGATAAATCGTCTACGGTTAAATCTGCTTCATGAGAAAAATCAAATTGATGATAGTTCATTTAATTAGCCTGAAATTATCCTCTTCACTACTTTTGTTAGATTTTGTGATGCACTCTCAAAATCATCATTTATAATAGAATAATCGAAATCATCTTTTCGTTCTAGTTCTTTTCGAGCATTATGTAATCTTTCTTGAATAACATGCTCTGAATCTGTTGCTCTTTTTTTCAATCTTGCTTCCAATTCTTCAACACTTGGGGGCTCAATAAAAATAACATTAGCTTCATCACCATATATCATCTTCATAGAGTCACAACCTTGGACATCTAAATCAAATAAAAGGTTCTTTCCTGCATCCAGACCCTCTTCAACAAATGACTTTCTAGTGCCATAATAATTGGAATGGACTTTTGCCCACTCAATAAACTCATTCTGCTTAATTAATGACTCAAAATCTTCCACTGTCGTGAAGTGATAGTCCTCTCCATGAACTTCCCCCTCTCTTTTAGGGCGAGTGGTACAAGATACAGACCAGTGAAGATTCTCAATATTTCTTTTTAAGTCAGAGAGTAAAGTCGATTTTCCCGTTCCAGAAGGAGCAACGATAACGATGATCTTTCCACGTGTCATTTTAATCCTTATTTATTGGATATTAAGTGCTTGTTCTCGTATTTTTTCTAACTGAACCTTCATTTGAACAACACTTTCAGAGATAATATTATCTCCTGATTTTGACCCAATAGTATTTGTTTCTCTATTAAGTTCTTGCAATAAAAACTCAATTTGTCGTCCCATTTCTTTATGACCTGTCAAAATTTCAGAGAGTTTCTCTAAATGAATTGCAATCCTATTAATTTCTTCGTCAATATCTAGTTTTTCAAGATAATATATTACTTCTTGTAAAAGCCTAGGTTCTTCAATTTTCAAGTCCAGTGCTTCTTTTTCGAAACGCTTTAAAAGCTTTTCTTTTACTTTTGCTTGGTAACCTTCTTTAAGTGGAAGTATCTTTTCATACTCAGCTCTGTATTCACTTAGATGATCTTTCAGTTTATTTACTAACTTTCTTCCTTCTTCTTCTCTTGAGCTTTTTAAATTCTCAACGGCAAGTGGAAAAATCTCAGTTAACATTGAGATAAGCTCATCTTCTTTATTCTCATCTTCAACGTAGAAATCATTACGTAAAAATTCAGTTGGCTGTACCTTAAGCTCAACACTTGAGTCTTTAAGAGTCTCACTAATCATTTTTACATAATTAGATATTTTCAAAGTATCTAATTCAACTTCTGATTGAAGTTTTTGCGCTCTTTTATAATTAACATAGATATCAAAACTGCCTCTCACAAATTCTTTTTCAAGCATTTTTTTGAGTTCTATTTCTAAAGAGTTAAAAACCGATCCCATTTTAAATCTCATGTCTTTAAATCGGTGATTCACTGACTTGATTTCAACTGACAAAGTGAAATTATCACCCTCTTTCTCAGCTCGTCCATAACCCGTCATTGATTGAATCATTATGCATCACCTTTAGAAATTGTTTGATTTCCCATTTGTCTAAATTTATCAAATCTCATTCCTAGTAATTCAGATTTATCCAACTTAGTAAGTTCATCAAGATCTTTTAGGATCTGAGCTTTAAGTTGTTGGGCAGCTGCTTCTGGTTCTCTATGTGCTCCCCCCACCGGCTCAGAAATAATATTATCTATAATCTTAAGTTCAAGAGCTTTTTGAGGTCCAAGTTTAAGGGAATTCGCGGCCATTTCAGCTCGTGAAGGATCAGACCAAAGTATGGATGCACAGGACTCCGGTGAAATAACTGAATACACAGAGTATTCCATCATATGTACTTTATCAGCAATTGATATCCCCAATGCTCCTCCGGAACCACCTTCACCAATAACAATTGAAATGATGGGAACTTCGACACCAAACATTTCTTCAAGATTTTCTGCAATGGCCTGAGCTTGTCCTCTTTCTTCTGCTCCAATTCCTGGGTACGCACCTGGAGTATCAACAAAACTGATTACAGGAATATTAAACTGTGCCGCCATTTTCAAAATACGGATAGCTTTTCTATATCCTTCTGGTCTGGCCATTCCAAAATTTCGTTTAATCTTATCTTGTGTTTTACGACCTTTTTCAATTCCAACGATAGCAACTTTCCTACCTCCGATATAACCAAATCCGGTAATAACTGATGGATCATCACTGAATCTTCTATCCCCGTGAACTTCATGAAAATCTTCAATAAGCTCTTCAATATAATCTAGAGTATGTGGTCTTTTGGGGTGCCTTGAAAGCTGAACTCTTTCCCAAGGATTTAAGTTTTCATATATTTCTTTTAATAATCCATCAACTTTATCTTGAAGTGTTCCAATTTCTTTTGATATATCTAAATCAGACTTATCATTCGCATCTT
>CAYFHZ010000214.1:0-5869 GCA_964342535.1 uncultured Bacteriovoracaceae bacterium
TCACTGCACGTTCTCACTTGGTATTTAACTCTATTTGCTCCTCGGCGGTAGAGCTCTTGAACATCATTTGCAGTAAAAGTTCTTGACCAAAGAGCAAATTCATCTAAGAAGAAAGGTGAATCTGAGTGTGTACTACCGAAATTCATATTGCTATTTGGATCATCTATACCTGCAGCACTTATAACCAAAGACCTTTGATTATCAAGTTTACCATCGATATAAAGGTAAAGATTACTTCCGCTTGATGTAAAGACAACATGATGAAATTTCCCATCAATAATATAATTATTTGACTTTAATGTTTGCAAGCCCGATCCATTCACATCTAGTCGAAGAGAGATGGTCTTCTCCGCATTATTTAACTGCAATTTTAAATACTGTTCAAAGTCACTTGCATCACCTTTTTGAATTATTGCTGGCCAATTACTAGGAACTCCGGTAACTTTGATCCAAAAACCAATTGTAAAAGTGTTACTTATTTCAGGGGCTTTAGAACTTACAACTCTAAACGTTGAAAGTTCACTAAATCCATTTCCTAGCAATCCTTTAGGATTCGTTGTACTTCCAGATGGGCTCACTTTGTATCCATGATGGTCTCCTATAGAATCTTTGATTTCATTTGCTGTACCATCATAACTTTCTTCATCAAAAGTATAATAGGCGATTAACCCTTGGCTTAAATCACTAGTTAATAGAGAGTAACTTGATGAACTATCATTTTTTTTCAAGAGCTCTTTCATGAATGGTATTTCTGTTTTCAATACAGTACTCGTAAATTTTTGAGTAGTTCCTAAATCAAGTATTTGTGATTTATAAGAAGCAGCAAATTTTTGCTTTTGCCGTTCATATATATATTGTATTTCGTTAGCATCTAGGTTAGTGCTGAATATAATAATATCATCCATCTTGCCTGGAAACCGTCTCCCACTAACATGTTGTGAGAAGACTAGGTTGTTTGATTTATCATCTATATTTCCAACATCGACAGTTCTTGTATCTTTAAGTTCAGCATTTAAGTATCCTCGACATTCACCCTTCTCATGATCAAAGGTAAAAGTTAAATGATACCAATTATTAGTAAAATTTCTAAAATCCCCTGGAACAAAACAAAAATTTCTAACACCACCTACGTTAGTAGACATTCGGTATCCTGCGGAAGAATCTTCTAAAACCAGAAAATAAGAACCCGTAAAAGTTCCTTTAGAGATTGGAATAACATAATCGCTTGAACCACTTGTTGTATCAATACTTGAATCGAGATAAAACCATCCCATCAATGTGAATTTATTTACAACCTTATCAAAACTATCAGAATCATTAATTGTAACCTGATCATCAACACCATCAAATTGTCCTGAGTGACTTCCCACCTGACGTACATTTGAGAAAGTTGTGCCATTTTGAGCTGCCCCATGATTCCCTTTTCCAGAAGAATCTTGCCAATTCCCATCCATTTCCCAATACCCAACAATATCATCCCAGTATGGGGTCCAATCTTTAGAAAGTTTACTATAGTTTTTATTTTGTCTTTCATAAAGCATTTCAATATCTGTCTCCGAAAGAGATTCATTCCAAATGGCAACTTCGTCTATTAATCCATCATATTCTGCTCCACCAGAAGTAGTATCTGGGTTACTAAAGTACTGAATAACCATATCAGTTGTGATGGATTTTGAATCCATTTGAACTCCATTTAAAAATGCTTTAGAAACTCCTGAATTTGTCGTAATGACATAGTGAAACCATTGACCTATTTTGGACTGTGAATTATTAACATTAACCCAATGCTCATTATTCAATGTTCCTTCAGCTCTAAGCTTAGTACCCTCAATGCCAATATAATTTCGTGCAATTCCACCATTAGATAGAAAATGTGCATGATCAAAATAATTTCCAGCTTGAATAGAATTTGATTTAAACCACAACGAAATTGCCCCATTATCTTTGGAAATTGTAACTGGGGAATTTAAAATGATACTAGTTGCACCATCAAAAGAAAGAGAGCTTAACCCTGAAATATAATCATGACTCTCAAAACTGATAACTCCCGTATTTAACGTCCCATTATTTGCTAAAGAACTTGAATCTAAAAGGTTGTTATCAAATCGCCAATAGCCAATAAGGTTTGAAGACTTATCTGGAAGAATAGAATTAACATGAGTCTCATTGTTTGTAGCCTTTGTTTTCATCTGCAATTTATTATTTTCAATAAAAGTTCCTACATGATCACCACTTTTAAAGTCACTTCCGGAAAAGTTTGTATCAATTTCTTTAAGAGCTACGCCGCCTGAACTAATTTCAATAAAATTCTCATTATATGAATAATCAGAAGCCTTTGAGAAATCCCACTTCTCATCATTACCTGTACCTAAACAAAGTCCTTCTTCATTTCTATTTCCAGGACAGAAAAATGCTGAATTATCATGATTAGAAAGTTCTCCTAATTGATCACTTAGTCCTACACAGCTAATTAAATTGGTGAGTATGCTCATCCAAAATAGTTTTTTTAAAGCCCTTAACATTAAAACGACCAGCCTGATCCTACTGTAAGACTGACTTCCTTTGCATCTTGATCAGAGCTATCAAGTTCAATCTTACGATCAGTATAGTTAAAACCAAGATTGTATTTTCTCCCAAAGAATTCTCTCGTAGAACTTAAACCAATTGAGTAATACCTTCCTGACTCAACCTTATATCCGGCCCTATCAGCTGAGAGCATTTGGCCATATCTAAGATTTAAATTGAGGTTAAATTTATTTTCTGATTGAAATAATCTTGTGGTGGTATCGACACTTACGGTTGGAATAGCAATTTTTTCTAATGTAATCTCTCCAGTACCATTCGAAGAGAGCATTATAGACTCACCTTGCCCAATACCAACTCCTATACTGGCACGATCAAATTTATATTTTCCTCCAAACCCCATATAAGCTTGAGTCATATTAGGGTTCTTTAACGTTCTTGAAGTATCAACTTTAAATCTAAAGCTCTTAAACGAACCTACCGCATAAATTTCAAAACGTTGACTCCATTTATGACTCCAAATCATACTTATACCAAGGCCTAAGTCAGAAGCTGCTGTTTCCGTCACATTCGTTAACGAGTCTGTTTGGCTGATTAGTGCAGATGCTCCACTAATAGAAGCATAAAACATCTGAACTTTTACATGTTCACTCTCTCCATCGACACTTGCTAGCTTTCTTGAGTTCGTATTCTTTAATCTTGTCGTTTTGTGGTTAAAATATTTTCGATTAGAAATATCCCAAACAAAGACACCATTTCGACAATCAATACTATTAACCGTATAAGGTGACTTTTTGATAAGGTCTTGCATATCCTCTTGACTATATTCAGAGCAAGGTTTCGCTTGTAGATATTGAACATAAATTAATATATAAAAAATAATTAAATACTTCACAATATACCTATCGATAACTTCACTATCAAAGCTTACCAATGGCCAACTCAATGGAAAATTTTGCAATAGATACATAGAATTATTGTAATACATCAAAAATTAAATAAATTTTGATTACACATAATCGATATAATATTAACATCTTAGGCTAAAGGCATAAATGCAATAAAATCAACAAACCTAAAATTGACAACAATACCTTGCAAATAAGGTAAATCTATAAAAGTTTCATTAAATTACAAGTTCTCCTAGGTGTGAACATGGCCTTGTATTTTGATCCATTAAGCTAAGAAATAATACTAATTTAGGTAAAACTCTCTGTAAGATTCTTGAAGATTCCTACTCAAAAGAGATTTTACTAGCAGATCTTTCTTTGAAGAATTTTTTAACTCTTCTTTGAGCTTTACTGATCTCCAATATCTCCAGCACTGAGAATGATGGGTATCGCTTAGAAAGCCGTAGTTAGGCACAATACCTTTTCCAACTTTGGATTGGCAGTAATTTTTCTCGGACTCAGTCATATACTGTAACCTAGAAACTGCAAATGCATTTTGATTGTCACTTTCATCCATTAATATTACTTGGGCCAGCATATCTGCTTCATCCTCTGATGTAATCACCCTTAGACTTTTTTTATCTAATTTCAATTTATCAAACCAGCTAAATAAATACTCGACTCCAAACTCATGTATATTTATTAATCTTTCCATGGGATTTTTATTTTCAAATAATAACTGAAGTTGAACTTTACCCATCTCAGGGTTAGGGAATTGGCTATAATCATTTTTCTCAAACGAATTACGAAGCATCTGGTAACCTTCTTCTCCAATGACTTCTTTAATTATGGAATAGAAATACTCCTCTTCACCATCGAGGCAACTTATTGCCTTTGATTTAAACTCTGAAATCATTTGTGGAAGATTTCGTCTAATATCATCAGGAAACCGACACTCTTGTATTCCTTGAAGTGAACAATACTTTACATAAGTATCAACGACAATAGTATCTCTTAAATCACCTGCCTCTTGGCATGATTTTTTTTCATTATATTTTCCAAAAATAGATCTCGTCATCAATCTTTCAAGCAATGGAGTGTCATAGGTGATGTAAAATGGTACTCCTTGTGTATCCTCTTCAACTAGTGATGAACGAGAAAGCATATAATCCACAAGATCTTTTAAGTCTGGTTCAATTTCAACACTATACCCATTAACAGTAGAGCAAATAACTGAATCAATACCAGTAGACGTAGCAATATGTTTTACCGTATTAATAGGATCACTTTGATCTTCTTTCCCATGATCAAGGATATAATGAGAAAGCTCGTGAGCAAGAACACCTTTCAAAGCTTCTCCTTCTGCTGTATTCTTGCTCACATATAAAATATTAGTTGATCTCATATTATCATTAGCTCCAAACCTCATTGGAAGTAATGCATCTGTATCTGTAAGAATGAATATTGGCTTCTCTGGGAAATTAGTATAGTAAGGTCCCAGATTTTTCTTTGCTTTGATATAAACATCATCTAAAGTGGCTGCAACTCTAGCATATTCATCAGGGTAATCTTTTTTGTCATATACTTTAATACCATTAACCTCATCTCTAGCTGCAATCGCCTCAGCTTCCTCCTGTGTTTCATACCAACGAGTGTCAATATATTCGACAGAGTTTGCCAATACAGAGCTGCTAAGTAGTTGTAAAATTGTAAATACAAATAAGTATAATTTCATGTAGTTTAATAGAGCAATATCCTTGCCAATTATAAAAAAAGAAGAATCTAAAGACTTTGGAAATAAAAAAGCCCAGTGGGTTAAATGATCTGTACCCCTTTTAATTGTTTTATGGTGCCCCACTGTTACAAGTAATTGAACCACAATCTTTACGCAAAAGTCAGCCTAATGACTTGATTATACAGTGTAAACCTTGGGTTTTAAAGAAGTTTTATGAATGCAAATGGTTTAGAAAGAAACTTGATCTCTCGAAGTTGGCAAAGAAAAGATGAATTGAAGACTACTCTAACCTAGAACTTGGAAAAATGTTTGATTTATCACCTGTTACAATCAGACAACATTTAGCACGATTAAAAAACTCTAATTTACTTTGTGAATTAGAATTAACAGAAGATGAAGCTTTTCAGATTAAAGAAAAGTGGAACTCTTAAGGAGGAACCAACATGAACAGAATTTTATCATCAATCTATGATCTTATAACAATCGCCATCGTTGGCAGTGGTATTTTAGTATTTGCACCAGAAATAAAACTTGCAGCAGCCAAAAAAGCAAGACAAGGAAGTACAAAACTAACTGGTTTCACTCAAAGTTTAACAGGAACTACCCTCAATTTAAGCCATGAGAGAGTTTATGGAACATTAAAATAGAAAAGATATACAGTAGGTAACATTTAATGATTTTAGATTTAGAAGTCTATCTCCAATATTTCGATTTTGCATTG
>CAYFHZ010000215.1:0-5868 GCA_964342535.1 uncultured Bacteriovoracaceae bacterium
CCACAACTTTAAAAGCATGGGCCATCAAACAAGATACTGGTGTTTTAAGTGATGAAGAAATGACCACAAATCTTAGTGTCAGATGTGTAGGAGTAGTACTTTCAGGGCTGTTATAGAAAGGTAAAGATAATGAGAGAAGATCGAATCAGGGAAGAGATCGTCAAAAAAACATTAGAAGAAATTAATTCTATCGAAAACATGGTTGATCGACCTATGTTTAACACACAAAAAGAAGAAAAATTTGAAATTCATATAAAGGTAGATAATACAATTGCACACGGACAATTTGTTCCAAGTAAAGTTTATCCAGGCCAATGGCGTGCAAGTGAACAAACCTTTAGGGCCATGAAAAAAGATATTTTCATGTTAGGTAATTCTCTAGATGAAATTGCAAAACCATACACTTGTGAAAGTTGTAAAACGGATTTAGATCAACAATTTTGGCATTTTTGTCCCTATTGTGGAGAGAGTTTTAAGGAGTAGAAATGATCATTACACAACAGTACAGTAGCATTCAAGAAATTGATCCCGAGTTTATCCCATCACTAGAAGAGCTTCTAGCGGATGAAATACCAGATATCCATACACTAAAAGATTATGAGCATTCAGCCCCAGAAGATATCAGCTTTCACTACTATCTCTTCTTTGGTGGACAAACAAATGCTCCTATTGGCTTTGCCCAAGTAGAACTAAAAAAAACAAAACCCATAAAGCGTAGTTTTTTTGACAAAATTTTACATAAAGATCATGTTGAAGATTTTTATAAAATTGCAACTTGGAAAATTCCAGGTGCACCTCACGAATGTGTTGCTTTCTCCCCTCGCTACCAAAACTATGCAGAGGAATCCATTACACAAGTCTTTAATGATCTTAATGCCAGAGAAGACATTACAGATCAAATCATAACGACTTCTCATCGCTATCAAGAATATTTTAAACATCAAAAACCGCAAGAATATAAAAAGATTCAAAGACTGGATGCTCTTATTAAAAGTGCCGATAATTATCAAGAATATCTAGCATCTTTACCTAAGGATTTAAGACAAACTATTTTTAAAGGCTTTAAACAATTGCAAAAAGAATATGGACTCTCAATCGGTGAGTACTCTCAATTTAAAGAAAGTTTCGCCTATAAAAATGAAGGTGCTAAACAATACAAAGAATATAAAAATCATCCCATTATAAAAAAGATTCTGGAAGAAGATGAAGACTATGGAATCATTACTCTAGAGTCTCAGAACAAAATTAAAACCATGGCCGTTTTAAAGTATCGTCCAAGTGGTCATTGTTTTTATCATATTCTTATTTTAGACTCTGATATAAGACCAATAATGGGTCATCAATTGGCCATCATGCTCTTTTATTCACAAGCAAGTTCTAATCAATTACACTTAGCAGATGCCTATGAGAATTTAAGTTCTTTTACTGATATGGGATTTCAAGTTAAAGAGCAGTTAACTCTTAATTTTCATAAGGAACAATAGTGCTTAGGTATGCTGATATCCTAGAAGTGGTAGAAGCTTTTTATGCCATTGCTAAAAAAGATGTCATGATAGGATATCATTTTCGAGTTATTGAAAACTTTGATGAGCATATTCCACGAATTGCTGACTTTTGGCACTTACAGCTCAATGGAGCAGTTCAAAATAAATCAAACCTACCTTTTAAACTTTTAGAAGTTCATATACCTTTAAAAGTACGTAAAGGAGAGATTTATAGATGGGAAAAACTTTTTAATGAAAACCTTGAGCGCTTTGAAAAAATCTCAAAGGATGATAAAGAAATTTGGCGTATCAAAATAATACACTTTAGAGATATTCTTATTCAGAAGCTTCTTGTTTAATTTCAGAAGCTTTTTTTGCTTTTAAATATTTTTCAACAAAACGCTCTAAAATTGGCTCACCGGCCACATCATCAAGAACCCAATTTCTAGACACATAACCTTTAATTCTAAGTCCTGCTTTTAAAGCATCTGATTGCTGTTCATAGAAAAGAGCTTTGAGTTGAACGTTTTTTACAATGACTTTAAGTCCATAACGACAAGATGGAGTGTAATCAGAACAATGAACAAGAGTTTCCGATATATCTGAAGGAATGATCACTTTAAGATCTGGGTCACCTTCTCTTCCCATTTCTAAAAATTCTTGATTCGAATAATTAGGCAGTTCTGTTTTTCCAGTACAAGATCCTAAAAAGATAAAAGCCAAAATCCATTTCATATATTCATTATCTATGGATTTGGCCCTGAGATCAAGTCTTAAGCTTTATACTTAGTACGTTTAGTAACTTTAACTCTTTTGGTTTTGGTTTTTACTGCCTTTTTTGTTTTTACTTCTTTCATATCTTTAGCAAGAAGTTTCATATCAAAATGAGACTGTTTTTTAATTGTGTCATTGATCACTGAAATAATTCGACTATCAAAACTTGTTACAAAATTATAGACAAGTCCAGCACGGCCAGCACGGCCAACCCTTCCACAACGATGTAAATAATAAATCGCCGTTTTTGGTAAACCATAGTTTAAAACCCACTCAAGGTCTTTTACATCAATTCCTCGGGCAGCAATATCTGTGGCCATAAGAACCTGAACCTTACCCTCTTTAAATGATTTATGGGCCGCAAGTCTATCCTTTTCAGCCATATCTCCGTGAAGAATTTTATATTTAAGTTTAGGCATTTTTTCTTTGATAAAAGCATCAACTTCTTCAACCTGATTTTTTTGATTGATAAAAACAATACCTCTACCTTTTGCTGTTTTTTCTAGAAACAATTTTAGCATTTGAGGCTTTTCACCAGGAGTTAAAAAGATATTAAAACTTTCAATTTTTTGCTGAACTTTATGGGCATCACTTAGTTGTACCCGTTTGAGCTCTTTTTTCTTAAATTTTTCATTAAGATAAACTTCCACTTCCGCGGGCATAGTCGCACTGAAAAAATGTATATCTGTTTTATCATATTCAATAAAAGACATGATTCCTTCAATGTCTTTTTTAAATCCCATATCAAATAGCTGATCTGCTTCATCAAAAACAAGATATTTATTTTGATCAATAGAGACAGCCTTTTGCTTTAGCGCTCTTGCAAGTTTATTTGGTGTAGCAATTAAGATTTCATAAGATTGCTCTTTAAGATCTGAAGCACTTTTTGTTGTTCCAACCAGAGTTCTTACTCTCAGTTTCACATGATGAGAAATTTGTTTAAAGACTTGTTGGATTTGTACAGCAAGCTCTTTAGTAGGTGCAACGATGATAGCAAAAGGTTTAGAGCGTTTCTTAGAAAGCCCTTCAGCATCTTCTATTTGTTTAATAAGTTCACTAATAGGAAGTGCGTAAGCAAGAGTTTTTCCCGTACCTGTTTGAGCAATACATAAAGAAGAGATACCCTTCATAACCATAGGTATGGCCTTTTCTTGTACCGCTGTTGGCCTTGTTATTCCTTGCTCAAGATAAAAAGGATTAAAATCCTCATCTATTCCCATTTTTTCAAATTCATTCATTTTAAATCTACTTTTTAAGTCTGTTTTTAGTTCCTCTTTTTAGTCTTTTTAGGCACTTATGTAAAGCTCTTGTGGAAAATATTCCTATTCAGGTAAAGCTTGCAATTCATTGATATTTATCAAAAATCACCTACAATTATATTGGGATCTTAATAGAAAATGACCATATCAAAGGAAGAATAATGAAAAAACTTTTAGTCGGAACCCTCTGTGCTCTTATTGGAAATACTTATGCTGTTACTGTCACTGTTACTCAAACTGGATGTAATTCTGGCTTTGAAGCTGTTTGTACTGAATTAACTAGTGAAATTAATAAAACAGTAAATGAAGATTTACCTGAGGTATCTATTGGAAGCTATGGTACGGGTATTGCGAATTCAACGGCTTTTGCCTACAAAGGTCTAACATCTGATTACTCTGATAATTATGATTTATTTATGGTTCGAGTTGGTGGTGGTGCTGCTGTTCAAGGAGACTTAAATAATATGGAATCAGCAGATGGTGTTGGTATTGGGGCGTCAGCAACTATTGGTGTCAATCTTGATGTTCTTCCTATTGATAAAATTGGCTTTATTGATCTCTCCAAAATGGATCTGATGGTCTCCTTTATGGGTTATGAATATGAGGAAAAAGTAGAAGATGCAGATACGAGCTTAGAGATCTCAAACTTTGCAATTATGGCGAGATACCAAATTATAGATGATATTAGTATTGTTCCTGGCTCACTATTAACTTGGGGTGGTGTTCATCTTCACACAGGTTTTCAAAGAAGTAGTATGAAGGGAAGTTTTAAACAGACTTTTGATAATGAAACGATTACAGTAAGTGGGCAAACAGCTACCCTTTCTAATACTTATGCAAAATTTGATCTTGATTCCACAGTCACAACTATTCCAGTGGAAGTTTCAACTTATTTAAGAGCTGGATACGTTTTTACCTTTTTTGCTGGTTCTGGTTTTGATCTCGTAACAGGATCAACTGATGTTTCACTTACTTCTTCAGGTACAGCTTCTGGAAGTGGTTCAGTCGATCAATATAGTGCAAATATTGTAGCAAGTGAAAGTGATTCTGGAGATGCTGATCCTACAAACTTTAGAGCATTTGGTGGTTTCCAATTTAACCTTCCTCTTTTCAGATTTACTGTTCAAGCAAATAAAGGTCTAGGAAATGATTTATTTGGAGCAAGTGTTGGGGCAAAATTTCTTTGGTAATAAAAGAAAAAGTATAAAGTAACTAAGCCTGTCTTATGACAGGCTTTTTTTATGGTGCAAGATTAATTTGAGTGTGAAATTCTGAACCAGTTAAATAGCCATCAGTATCATTTGCAATAAAACTAATATTCACACTATCCCCTGGATTATATGATCCAGAAAGTCCCGAAACTGTTCCTGAAAATTTGTTATCTGCTCGACTTAGGCCTTGGGAAATTCCTTGAGTATAAGGGTCACAATCAGGAACATTAGTCTCATTACAATAATAAATGATTCCAGTTGAATTTCGATTAGCATCATTTCCATAGGTAATAGAAACTGAAAATTCATCTGTCCCAATACTATCAACCACCATTCCTAAAAGCTCAAGTCTTGGGTCCTCTCCGAGTGAAGCAGCTGACAATAGCTCTGCTTGAATTGCACTTTCGCAACTGATAAATAATAAAAGGAATATAGAGAATACTAATTTTTTCAATTTACTCCATTTTTAAAATCATCGCTTTATCACTCTTACATGCTAAGTATAATTTATAATTACCACTTGTACCAGTAATCGCAATATCACGAATGACACAACTACTTGTATATGTGTAACTTGCTAGGTTATATTCACTCCATGTAGAACCTGAGTCTAAGCTAAAGGCAACTAGAGTTGAGTTCTCACATGCACTTGCAAACACAACCCCAGCTTCTGACGCTGATGTTTTAAGCATTCTAGAGCTACACGACGTAAGACTAGTATTACTACTTTGAGAGCTATAGCTAACACCACTATTAGTAGAAATATCAATCGCTCCTGTATTGGAAATAACATAGACACGACCATCAGCAAGAGCATCGACTCCTGCAGCTGTACCCATTGTTAATGATGATGTTATATCTGTTTTACTCGCTCCTAAAAGGTCAACTTCTATAAGTGCTCCGCCAACAGGATAGTACATTAGATTATTATCATCTTTACTTATAAACCCGTCATAACCATGATCATCTACTGAGACACTATTTGCAACCGTAGTAGTCGTAGATGAAAAGCTATTATTAGTACTAATAATATTTGTGGCACCTTGATAAGATGCCACTCCTGCATTGGCAGGATCAAGTAGATGAACAAGATCAATAGTATCACTTAATGAAAAGCTAGGGTTTGAGTAAGTACTTAAT
>CAYFHZ010000216.1:0-5856 GCA_964342535.1 uncultured Bacteriovoracaceae bacterium
AGGATCTGACTTAATCAGATTTACAGAATGTTCCACCAATTCCTTAAGTATATCACCTGAACCTTGCCCTTTTTCTACTGCGACTCGGCTAAGTTCAACAATAGTTTCTCCAGGATTTCTAGGAACTCTCATCCCTGTACTTAGCTCAAAAGGAAGTAGATCTCCTTTTTTTCTAGATTCAATAACTGACATTCCTCCCTTAAATATATTACCTTGGTTTTTTGGAGTATTCTCTGTAATCGTTATAACCTTCATCCTATTTTTCATCTGCTTAGCTGATGCTACAAATTTATCTACAAGTTTATTTTCTAAACTAAGTCTTTCTTTATATATTTTTCCTACAAAATTAAGATATTCATCGGCGAAATTATTAACATTATTTACAGTAATATCTTGCATCCGAGATAAGTTAAAAAGTGATATATTTTTATTATCTGGTCCCACCGCCGTGACATAGAATCTTTCATTACGATTGATACTTTTTGAACCTTCCACAAGAAATTGCTTGAGTTGGACTGTATCAAAAAATCGATTTGGAGCTACTTGAAAGCTTCTTTCTAAAATTTTTAACCTACCAACTAAAACAGGAAACTTTACTAGTTCGTTATAAGGGATAAGACCTAATATAAAATTCCATCTTTTTGCATCTAGATCATCTAAGCACTTATTGAGTGTTTTAATTCCATGGTTATTTTCATTATTGGTAATACTTTGAACGTATAAATTATCACATTCTTTTGTTTTGTCTTCATAGTCTTTAAGCATACTCGCTGTGAAGTATGAACGCCCTAAAGTATTCAGAGTCAATGCAAACTCAGTTCCTAAAGCTATTCTTGTCCCCCGAATAGGAATAGTAAATGGTGAAGGAATGATACTCAATCCTAAGGTAAAATTATTTAAAAAATTAACACTCGTTTCTACGCTCTCATTTATATTTATTTGTTTTTGAGTCATATGACAGATGGCAGATTTTTCTTGATCAGGCTCTCGATCCCAATTTTTAAACATTCTGGAAATAAGAAAATCTACGATATTACCTGTATGTGATGCTTTGAGAATTAATAGGGGGACATTTGAATAAGGATGAGTCTTCATAAGACTTTCAACTTTGTTGGCCAGTGTAATGGCCTTAGCATCATACTCAAAAGCTGTTTTAAAATATTGAGATTGAGTATCTAAAACTAAATCTAAAAGAGCATCTTCTTTATTAGAGTCTAAATACTTGTCTATATTATGGGATCTAAACCACATAACCTCATCAATTATGGCCACTTTAGCTAAATCCAATGTTATTGCAATTTTTTCTAGGTCTGATTGTCTCGTTAGGCCACATCCACTTTTATAACAAACAGAAAGTCTTGCTTTGTTTGCCTCTCTATCCCTTTTATTCTCTTTAAGTTCATCAAATTTTTTTCTTATAGTCGCTAAATATCTCCTGTACTCTGGCAGCTTCTCAGGCTGTTTCATTTTTGACATACTTATAAAATATATTTTTTCTTTTACCTTCTTTTCATCGTTGTTTTGTATGGAAATACCATTGGTCTTTAACCCATAGACGTATCTTTTGAAGTCTGCCCATTCATCAATTGTTTCATTAATTTCAGAACTGTATTTTCGTGCTTCTTTTATCAACCTCTTTTTTGCTATAAAAGGATTAGTTAAATTGATCAGCAGTTCGGCATTTTTTTGATCTAAACTTTCTAGTTTTGTTTCACAAGTTGGTTTATTCAAATTTTCACAAAAGTTTTTATAATAGTTTCTGAGTTCTTGAGCATATATAGAGGTCACATCTAAATAGAGTAAGATAAGAAAGTATTTCATTAGAGATATTGTATCTAACTTAAGAATTATTTATAAAAATATTAATTTAATTTTAAATTAATTTTTATGAAATCAAGTATTTGTATAAAATTTTTGATCAAGCACGACTTATTACATTGGCATAAATTATTGGCAAAATTAAAGCTTAAAAGTTGTAAGATTATGAAATGATAAGTTTTCTCAAGTGAATTTACGGCCTCTTTCGAAGCCGTTTTACTTATTTTTTGATTAAATGAACTGTGGCCGCAATTGTATAAAGAGTAGAGCTCTTTGCCATGACACGAACTTCACCGGTTAACAGATCTTTGTGTTCATGCATCAGTCTAAAGACTTTTTGAAAAAGTTCTTTCTTTTGACCGCTGAAGTCAAAACTCAGACTTTCAACTTTTTTCATTCGATAAGACTTAACTGATCCAACGGCCATTGGTAAGCCAGTTGTTTTATATCCAATAAGGATATTAAACCTTGCTTGTGAGTCAGATGGATTTGCTTCAAAAGCATTTGTAAAAATAAATGTTGGGCTTCCTATAGTTGTGCCTCTTTCTCCTTGAATTCTAACTTTAGTGTATGCGGCCATGGATGCTCCGGCCATGCCAAGCTTTCTGAGTGTGTATGGTCTTTTAATACCAACAAAAACATGTGATTTAAGTGTATCGGCCATTACCGAAAAAGATAAAAATAATGTAATTATCATTATGATGTTTTTCATTGAGTCTCTCCTTGATCATATGAATGACATTATTTTATGAACTTAAGAAAAACTTTGTAAAAAACATATGTTAAGTTTTCTTAAGGTTTGTTTTTGCTCACTCGCATGGCCTCACCTCGCAAGCTAATTGCTAGCATCCAATCTTTACGCAAAAGTCAGTCTTACGACTTGACGGTATACAGTAGACCTTGGGTTTTAAAGACGTTTTATGAGTACTAATTGATATAAAAGAAGCATGAGGGCAAGGAAAAGTCTTCCCTCACACAGGATATTACTTCATAATTACTTGTTGAGTAAGTTGTATAATTTATCTCCCAAAAACCTTACGAGCTTAGTTGTTGGTAACTTCTCAAAAATTGGAGTATTTTTTTCTTTAAGCGCTCATTAGTTGGAGTATTTATTTCTTTTAACTGCTCATTAGTTGGAGTATTTATTTCTTTTAACTGCTCATTAGATGGAGAATTTATTTCTTTTAACCACTCATTAAATGGTACAAAAATTTCTTCTAACTCTTCCTTATTAAGCTCTTTTACGTAATCAAGCTCAGTTTCCATGGATATATATCCGTAATAAAAAGGTAATATTGGGATATTGTGATAGCTGTCGAATTTCGGTGCTTTAACAATATATCTTTCTTCTCCATAAAGGTCGGTTTCTGTTCCGTATACGATAATCTCGTCGCCTTCTCTAATATTGCATCCTGGATCGTGAAGACCAAAATAAGAACGTGCATCAAAAAGTTCAAGGGTATTGCCAGCAATGCCTCCAAACCAACCTCTATAAGAATAACCTGATTCAGTAAGTTTCTGTCCTGTGAAGAAGTCATTTTCAAGATTACTAGAGCTTTTTTTTTTTGTTAGAAGTCTTGCTCCGATACATGTATATACTTCTCCTCTACTAAGACGATATAACTTTGGTTTATCATATAATTTAAGTACTGACTTTTGCGGAGTGACAGTTTTCATAATCGGTAAACTATCATCGCATGCTTCGGAGTTCATTTCTAAATGACACACATTTGAAAACCCTTTTTCAGTTCCTGTTAAAACGCGTATTATAGGGAAGCCTTCATCGTTCTTTTTCTCAACGATAGCTTGAAATCCGTCCATACATACAAGGTTATAGTCTTCGCCTCTGAGGCATCCGTCATCGAACCAATAGCTCTCACCAACATTAACACTTTTTATGTTTGATGCAATTGAAGGTATTGCACTTGTGATTATTAATCCAATTAATAACTTTTTCACTTTGTTCTCCTTACAATTAATTTAATGAGGCGTTGATAATTCTTTTTAAGTATTTGTTTATATTGTATTGCAGATCATGATTCGCATAAATGATTACGATAAATATTATATAGCTGTAAACTTTTAGACAGCACCTTAAATTTTCGTATAGTTATTGAGTTTTTTGAAAAAGTTTATTAAGGGCTCTTCCCGCCGAGATCATAGACTACCTGAAGTATACTGAAGTCTTAGACAAGAAATAGAGTAGTGCTAAGAAAAGAGATTGTGAGTTTTAAAACAAGATGATTAAAAGATTAATATCTAGAATTGAAACTATTCGATCGCATACAGCTCGCTTCGAATGCTTTGCATTCGACTTACTTCCGTTCAGGTTCCAAGGGTTTTACTTTTAAATAAAAGATGTCGATCAATAATCGACATTCTTGCATGGTTTGGTTTTTTTTATAAGATGGTGCCCTCCAAGAGATAATGGTCGAACCAAGCACAATATTAGAGGAATTCGAGATTGTTTGGAGACGACCTCAAATTGACCTCAATGAGCTTGTATATTTGAAAACAGTGCAAAATTACAGTAGAAAACAACTTTCTGAGCACTTTTCAAGGCCTGTTAATACCATTTGGTATCTGGGTAGACTTAAGAAGGAAGGACGATTATGACAAAAGTTATTGGAATTATTAGATCTGCAATATTTTTCTTTGGGTATGGTGATGAACTGAGTTTTGTTGTCAAGAAAACGGCCATATTGAAGATTCATCAAGGAATTCCTGCATTGAGCAGATTTACTCAAAAAATGACAATCAAAAAAGGCTATCCATAGATCGCCATAATGTCTTTATTTTTGATCTGTCCCCGTGAGCTATATGAATTAAGTGATTAATTTATGAACGTGTGATAGTGGATTCTCCACACTGCAAGAGCTGAGGGATGATTTTTCTTGTATAAAAAATTTAAAGTAAGGAATGCAGGATCAATTTAGAGATTATTTGATAATGATGCAGCTTTTTAGATAAAGATTTTTAGGATTGTATGTGATAGAAATCTTACTTTTTCCATTTAAAGATTTTCTTAAGCAATTATAGAAATTTGTTTTTGAGTAATAAACGCCAGCTCTTCGATTTAAGGTTAATCGATACATTTTTTTGTCTTTTACCCATTTCATTTTCTGAACCGAAGTTATTTCAGGTTTATCGTTTGCCTGAGCAAAGGTAGAGGCTAGGAATAATATAAGTAATAATTTACTCATGATTGTATCCTAAATATCTTGTCATCGTTTCATTTGCTAGTCTTAGTTTCTCATCTTCGGACAAATTCGATATGTCATCAGCTAGGTAAGGAGACGAGTTTGAAAAAGCAATCGAGTTTCGATTGAACATAGACGAATTTTGAGGAAAAGGAAAACGAGTTGTCTGTGGTCTTTTATTAGACTTAGTTAACTTTTCGCTCCATTCACTAACTTTAACTGGTTTGTCAAATGTTGATGGATCTATGATAAATTTCTCAACTTTGCCTTCATTGTTTTCAACATAAACGACAGGAGCGACATGAAAATTCCACTCAATTAGCATTCCATCATCTTGTTTTAATGCTAATTCTCCTTTTAACCAAGCCTTATCGACATTAATGCCCATCGCTTCAAATCTTCTTGCCATTAAGTGAGCTCTCGCATAGCAACCATCTTGTTTATAATCCCAAGCAATATCAATCATATTTTTGGAATACTCAAAAAGCTCTTTTGCCTTATCTAAAGAAATAGCCTGTTTATTTAATGTAGGTGATAAAGGAAGGGTTTTTCCATATGCCTGTGGATTGTAGAAAACTCCGTCTTGATTACATGCACCGGATGGGACCTGATCAAGCGGCAGGTAGTAACCTGTTAAAATATTATTTACTACTGTTATATATTGAACAAGTTGTGCATTGGTAACTTTCTCTTCAAAAGCATTAAGAGCATTATTGAAACTCTTCCAAGAGTCATCCTTACACAGTCTGCCAGAGTCTCTTAGCATTATCTCATAGTTTGGCATATTCCAATGTTTGAAAAAATTTGAAAGAGTCCCTATCTAGGGCGTGTTTGGGTC